>CAMAJC010000104.1 GCA_945835425.1 uncultured Clostridia bacterium | reverse complement strand
AATATGACAGTTCAGCTTTTGCAGGGGATTCTGCTTCCGTTTTTGGGGACGGCTTTGGGGTCAGCCTGCGTATTCTTTTTAAAGGGCGCGATGAGCGGCCGGCTGCAGCGGGCACTTTCGGGCTTTGCGGCAGGAGTCATGGTGGCGGCTTCGGTCTGGAGTCTGCTGATTCCGGCGCTGGAGCAGGCAGAGCCGATGGGCGACTGGTCCTTTGTACCGGCTGCGGTCGGGTTTTGGCTGGGTATGCTGTTTTTGCTGGCCCTCGACCATCTGATTCCCCATCTGCACCGCAACGCCGAGCAGGCGGAAGGCCCCAAGAGCCACCTCCAGCGGACGACGATGCTGGTGCTGGCCGTGACGCTGCATAATCTCCCGGAAGGGATGGCTGTCGGCGTGGTGTACGCCGGGTTTATGTCCGGAAACAGCAGTATCTCCGCCATGGGCGCTCTGGCGCTGGCGCTGGGCATCGCGATCCAGAACTTCCCCGAGGGCGCGATTATCTCGATGCCGCTGCGGGCGGAGGGCGTGAAAAAAGGGAAAGCGTTTTCCTATGGGCTGCTCTCCGGGATTGTCGAGCCGATCGGGACGCTGCTGACGGTGGCGGCAGCAGGGCTCCTGGTACCGGCTATGCCGTATCTGCTCAGCTTTGCGGCAGGAGCGATGCTGTATGTGGTCGTCGAGGAGCTGATTCCGGAAATGTCCGCAGGCGAGCACTCCAACGTCGGCACCGTCTTCTTCGCCGTGGGATTCAGTTTGATGATGATCCTCGATGTGGCGCTGGGATGAGAATATAATGAAAAAGGCGGCATGGGTGATTCCATGCCGCTTTTGACTGTCGATGTAGTTATCTGCTGATGATTCACACCTGTAGCGGCTCCAATGTCCGCAGGACATTGGAGCCGCTACAAGCAAATGATTGTTACGTTTGATTTCTATAGACTGTTGGAATAAACCTGGCGGTTCAAACCGGAATCTTTTCCCCGTCTAAAACCGCTTCGGTGAGCGCGCCGTCTACATACCGCAGCTTGAGGGAGAAGAAAGGCTTCTCTTCCCGGAGCAGCCGCAGGAAAATCCGGTCGCCGTCCCAGATGGGCAGCTGCTCGATCTTGTCCTTGTCCACCCAGCGCAGGATGCCTTCCGGGCAGTCCTCCTCGCCGACCATCGTTCCGGTGAAGTGCGGGGCCGTATACAGAAACATATACTCGGTCGGTTCCGCGTCGGCGATGAAGGTGATGATGCCGCGCAGGACGGGGTTTTGGAGGGTCAGGCCGGTCTCTTCCCATACCTCGCGGATGACGCAGTCCTCGGGGCTTTCGCCTTCCTCGAACTTGCCGCCGACGCCGATCCATTTGCCCTTGTTGATATCCTTTTTCTTTTTGATGCGATGAAGCATCAGGTATTGCCCATCCCGTTCAAGATAACAGAGTGTGGAGTTGTACATGGCTTTAGATAACCTCTGCTTAATCAATATTTCCGCTTTCCGGGAAGCTTATCCGGGTGTGTTTTTCCCGCTCAGCAGAGCCGCCTGCAATTATGCAGGCGGCGGGAAAAACACTATACTATACTTTCTTGATGCGATGAAGCATCAGATACTGCCCATCCCGTTCAAGACAGCAAAGCGTTGAATTGTACATGGGCTCAGTCCGCGATCTGTGCGACGGCGTCTTTGAGCGCGTCGGCCATATCGGTCTTTTCCCAGGAGACGCCGAGGTCCTCGCGGCCCATATGGCCATAGCTTGCCAGGGCGCGGTAGATGGGCTTCCGGAGGTCAAGGCGGTTGATGATCGCCGTGGGACGCAGGTCGAATACCTTCTCGACGGCAGCTTCGATCTTGTCGTCGCCGACGATACCGGTGCCGAAGGTGTCGACCATGATGGAGACGGGGTGGGCGACGCCGATCGCATAGGCCAGCTCAACCTCGCACTTGCGGGCAAGGCCTGCGGCGACCACGTTCTTGGCGACCCAGCGGGCTGCATAAGCGGCGCTGCGGTCAACCTTGGTCGGGTCCTTGCCGGAGAAAGCGCCGCCGCCGTGACGGGCATAGCCGCCGTAGGTGTCGACGATGATCTTGCGGCCGGTCAGGCCGGAGTCGCCTGCGGGACCGCCGATGACAAAGCGGCCGGTGGGGTTGACGAAGTAACGGGTCTTTTCGTCCAGCAGCTCAGCCGGGATGATCGGTTTTACGACCTCACGGATGATGTCCTCGCGGATCTGTTCGAGCGTAACATCATCGGCATGCTGGGTGGAGACAACGACCGTATCGACGCGGACGGGCTTGTCGTCCTCATATTCGACCGTGACCTGGGTCTTGCCGTCGGGACGGAGGTAGGAGAGGGTGCCGTCCTTGCGCACCTGCGTCAGCCGTCTGGACAGCTTGTGTGCCAGGGAGATCGGTAGCGGCATCAGCTCAGGGGTCTCGTCGCAGGCATAGCCGAACATCATGCCCTGGTCGCCTGCGCCGTTTTCCAGCGCCTCCTCACCGGACTTGGCTTCGAGGGACTTGTCGACGCCCATGGCGATATCGCTGGACTGCTCGTCGATCGAGGTGAGGATGGCGCAGGTCTGGCCGTCGAAGCCGTATTTTGCGCGGTCGTAGCCGATATCGAGGATGACCTCGCGGGCGATTTTGGGGATATCGACGTAGCAGCTGGTGGAGATTTCGCCCATGACCATGACCAGGCCGGTGGTGCAGCAGGTCTCACAGGCGACGCGGCCGGTGGGGTCCTGGGCGAGGATGGCGTCAAGGACGGCGTCGGAGATCTGGTCGCAGATTTTGTCGGGATGTCCTTCGGTCACCGACTCGGAAGAGAAAAGAGTTCTTGCCATAAGTATATTCCTCCTGAAAAGTGGGACGCGCTGCCGCTCGTTGCCTTTGCTCCGAAGCGCGGCAGCGGCTCCGGCGGCGACTGTGATGATAGCACCTTTGTATCATGGTTTGGTGTAAGCTGTCTGCTGCTTACGCTGTGCGCCAGGAACGCACAAAAAATGAGCACCCGTCCGAACGTCTGGGACAAGTGCTCATGAAATGCGATTCATGATACCTCATCTCTCGATCGTTAAAAACGTCGTAGGAAATGGCACCGTTCCCCGCAGGGTGGTTGCCGTGGTTTCACAGGTCCTGTACCTCCGCCACTCTTGATAAGGTGATTATCATCATCATTATACCCGTCCGTCCGCCTATTGTCAATAGATACAGAACATCCGGGAAAAATTTTACAATTCCGCTTATTTTTCCGTAAACAGCGGACGGATTTTGGTTTTATAGCCGGAAACGAGGCAGATAATGGAACCCCATGGCGGACGGTTCGCCGTTTTGGAGATTGTACCCGCAGGTTCCATGGACATTGTAGGAAATCGGTTCCCATAATCTCAAACAAATATTTTTGAAACATATGTTTAAGAAACCCTTGACATTTTGTCTGATTTCTATTACAATATAAACAGAGAAAATATTGTCCCCAAAACGGGGGCGCTTTGCGTCCTGCCGAAAGAGAGAGAAGCCCTATGGCGAAGGATAACAGGGAAGATGCTGCCCGGACGCACCGGGTAAAAAAGACGCTGCGTATGATCGCCGCGGCAGGAGTCGTCCTGCTGGCGGCAGGGGTCATCTGGTTTTTGCTGCGCAACCGCTGGGAGCTGTACCGGATTTTCACCTCCGACGACCCGGCTGCGGCCATGGACCGTTTTCTGGACGGCAACCGGCTGCTGGGCGCGGTGATTCTGCTGGCGGTGCAGGTTATCCAGATCATCCTGGCCTTCATCCCCGGCGGACCGATGCAGATGGTAGCCGGAGCGCTGTACGGCGGACTGCTCGGCGGGGTGATTCTGCTGGCCGGGTCGGCGATAGCGGCTTCCATTGTCTGGTGGATGGTGAACTGGCTGGGACAGGCGGCGGTCGAAGCCTTCCACGGCGGACAGCAGCCGGGCAGGCTCAAAAAGCTCCGCGCCTTCCGGGAAGAAAAGAGCGCTGAGGCGCTGACGTGGATTTTGTTTCTGATTCCCGGCGTGCCGAAGGACCTGCTGACTTATTTCGCGCCGCTGACCCCGATGAAACGGGGACGGTTTATCCTGATTTCAACACTTGCCCGGGTTCCCGGGGTTTTTCTGACCACCTTTGCCGCGTCGAGTCTGCTCGATGGGCGGTGGTGGCTGTCGGCGATACTGTATCTGCTGATGATTGTCGGAGCGATCGGCGGCGGCTGGTACTATAAACGGCTGCATAATAAGGAAGAACATTCTGATTAGGATGATTCCGGCGGACATTGGAGCCGTTACAAGCGAATTAACCGTACTGTTTGGACAGCTTCTATTCATCAGTGGCGACCGCAGGTCGCCGCTACAGGCGAATAAATAAACCATCCAGAGCAGTGCGTTTGTTCATTGGCGGCTGCGGAATCGATATCCAGCCCAAACACGCTGCCGTCACCGCGTTGTAGCGGCGGTCTTTGACCGCCACCGGAACTGCATAAACCGGCCAAAACCGGGTACAGAACGGCGCAGCGTTTTACGAACATAGACACAGAAAGGAACGAGGACATGAACATACTGATTGCCGGATGCAGCAAAGCGGGTGCGTCTCTTGCCGGGCAGCTGGCGGAGGAAGGGCACGACATCTCGGTCATTGACCCGCAGGAAGCTTCCCAGAGCCTGCTGCCGGATAACTACACCGGCTATTTCACCACGGGCATTCTGATCGACCAGGACGCGCTGCGGGGTGCCGGGATCGAGAACTGCGACGCGGTTGCGGCGGTCAGCGAGGACGACAACGTCAACCTGATGGTTGCCCAGATCGCCACCGAGGTCTTTGGGATTCAGACGGTCATCGCCTCGCTGCGTGACCCGGTGCGGGAAGAGCTGTTCGGTTCGCGGATGACGACCGTATGTCCGACGAACATCGCGGTCGCGTCCCTCAAGGGGTATCTGCTGCAGCAGGATCAGCGGCAGGTCACCATCGGCCACTCGACCTTAAACGTGACCCTGATGCCGGTGCCGGACCACCTGATCGGCATGCGGGCAAGAGAGATCACCTGCAGGCGCGGGGAAACGGTGCTGGGCGTTATCCGGGACGGCGAGCATCTGGTCATGGCTCTGGACGACACCGGGCTGCTGCAGGAAGGCGATCAGCTGGCTGTGGCGCGGATCGTGGACTGAGAGGTAACAGATGAATATTGTAATCGTAGGCGGCGGCAAGCTGGGCTTTTATCTGGCGAAGACACTCCTGGAGCATCAGCATGAGCCGACCGTCATTGAATCGGACAGCGCGGTCTGTTCCGAGATACTGGAAACGCTGGATATTCCCGTGGTCTGCGGGGACGGCACGACTTCCGAAGCGCTGCGGGCCGCAGGCGCGGACACTGCCGACGTCCTGGTGGCTGTCACCGGCAAGGACGAGCAGAACCTCATCACCTGCCAGCTGGCGAAGATGATGTTCCCGATCAAGCGGACGGCGGCGAAGGTCAACAACCCCAAGAACGCCGATATCATGCGCAAGCTGGGCATCGATATCGTCGTCTCCAGCACCGACGCCATCGCGCGGATGATCGAATGGGAGGTCGACCTGTCGGGCTTTAAGCATATCGCGACCCTGGGACAGGGAGAAGCGAACCTCCACGAGATCATGCTGCCAAACGACTTTGCCTATTCCGGGCGCAAGCTCTCCGACATCCGTCCGCCGGAGCAGTCGGTCATTGTAGCGGTGGAGCGCCGCCATGAGGTCATCATCCCGCGCGGCAACACCGAGATATTCGCAGGCGACAAGCTGGTCGTGCTGGTCAAGGGCGACGGCCTGGAGGCTGTGCGCAAGAAGCTCAAGCTGTAATAGTATATAATGAAGAATGAAAAATGAATAATGAATAATGAATAATTATGGTATGCGCCGGATCGGCGCATGAATGAATTGCAACGTTCCCGCCCGATAGCCTGCAATTATCCGGCGTCCTGCACCGCACGATTTGTATAAAGGGGAATGCGGCATAGACTCGGAAGGCACGGGCGACCTGAGGATTGCCCTTACCATCTTTATTTGGTTTCATTCAATCTGCCCGGCGCGTTTGCTCAGGCAAAGGTTATCCGGGACGAGCGGATTGCGGAGCAGGAGCGACCGTCGCGAACAAACGCGGTCCGTGACCGCTTCATTATTCATTCTTCATTCTTCATTATTCATTAATTAAAAGGAGGCTCACTCATGGAGAACCAGAACAATAAAGCAATGATGATTTATGATTATATCCGCGACTGCATCCAGAACAAGAACTTTTCCCCGACCGTCCGGGAGATTTGTGAGGAGGTCGGCATCAAGTCCACCTCGACCGTCCATTATTACCTGCAGATTCTGGAGGAAAAGGGATATATCGTCAAAGACCCGCTGAAAAAGCGCACCATCAAGCTTCCCGGCAACAACTCCAAGTCGGTGCCGCTCCTGGGCACCGTCACCGCCGGCATCCCCATCACCGCCATTGAGGAGATCGAGGAGTACATCCCGGTCAGCAACCTTCCCGGCAGCGCCAGCGATTATTTTGCCCTCCATGTCCGCGGCACCAGCATGATCGGCGCCGGGATTATGGACGGGGATATCGTCATCGTCCGCCGGACGCCGGTGGCCGACAACGGGGATATCGTCGTGGCGATGATCGACGACGAAGCGACCGTCAAACGGTTCTACAACGAGATCGACCATATCCGCCTGCAGCCGGAAAACCCGTCCTTCAAGCCCATCCTCACCACCGAAGCGGTCATCCTCGGCAAGGTCGTCACGTTAATGAGAAACTATGAGTAAAACAAAGTGCCGCAGCGGAGTGCTGCGGCTCAGCTTGTAGATAAAGTCTATAAGAAACAAACGTAACAATCATTTGCATGTAGC
>CAMAJC010000103.1 GCA_945835425.1 uncultured Clostridia bacterium | reverse complement strand
GCACAAACACCTGATTGGGATAACCGAATTCCTCGGTCAATTCGCCCGGCTGGAAGCCGAATTTCCGGTACAGTGCTCTTGGCGCCGTCCCTTTTGGGTCATCCTCACGGAAGGTGGAAACCGTAACGTCTTTGGTCAAATCAAGGCTATGGAGCGCCTCCGTCATGAGCATCGTCGCCGCGCCCTTTCTTCTCGCGTCCGGCGAAACAGCCAGGCAGCATATCATATTGTGGCTTCTGGAAAAGAGCAGTACACCGAGGATATTTGCCCCTTCTTTTACGCATATCGCCTGCCGCTTATCGATGAACGAAAGGACGGTATTCCGATGTTCCAGCAACGCTTCTTCCGTTTCCAGCCCCGGAAAATTCCAGCTAACGCTCCTTACAAGCTCCATCCAGCAGTCAATATCTTCCCTTTGTCCCCAAAACAGTTCCATATTTCCTCCGCAAATTCTGGAATATTTTCCTGGATATCTCTTGATATAATCGGTTGCTATTTTTTCAGGAAAGTATTCATGCGGCTTTTCTCCGCCTGCGGCGGAGAAAAGCCCTGCAATCGTAGTTTCTCTTACAGCCGATATTCCAGCTGACAGTCGCAGGGTTCCTTCTCCACATGAGCCGCATCCGGATAAACTGCGTCGACGCAGCCGACCGCCCGGTAAAACGCCTGACTCTCGACGGAAGAATGGGCGGAAATGTAGAGTTTCTCAGCGCCCTTCTCTCTTGCCCAGTCCGCCGCCAGCAAGAGCAGCTTCTTTCCCGCTCCGTGCCGCCGGAAGTCATAAGAGACATGGAGACTCGAAAGTTCCAGATATTCCTTAACCGGCCCCAGCGGCTCCGCTGTGACCTCCGAAAAGCCCTTGAGCTGTCCGTCTGCAAAAACGCCAAACACGACGCCACCGTTTTTCAGCGTGTTTTGCAGGTCAAGGACCAGATGCTGGTACTCTTTCTCGCCCCACTGTTCGGTAAAAACGACCGGCTTTATGACCCATTCACCATTCTCTTTTCGCCAGCAGCGGGTCACTTCCTGATAGCGGTCGAAGTGGGCAAACAGTTCCATACACAGCTCGTCCGGCTCAACCGCGCGGTAAATCAAATCCATAAACACCTCATTATTTTCCTACGCAGAATTTGGAAAAGACCTCGTCGATAACCGTATCGCTGACCTTTTCGCCGCTTAAACTGAACAAAGCGGACAAAGCGCTTTCCAGCGCCACATCGACCGCGTCCAGCGTATAACCACTCTCAATCGTCTCGCAGACCTCGCGGAGAAGCTTCGCCGCCTCAGCCGCGCATTCCCGCTGCCGTTCATTGGCAAGCACCGCCTCATGGGTATCGACCCCTTCCAGCATCAAAAGGTCGGTGATCGTCTGGTTCAGCGTCTCGATGGCCGCGTCCTGTTCCTCGGCACTGCCGCCGGCGGAAAGCTGCACCACATGGGCAAAATGCTCCCGCACCTTCTCCGCATCCAGCACAGGCGGCAAATCGGTCTTGTTCAGCACCGCCACGACCGGCAGCTGCGGCAGTCCCGCAAGCCGCTTTATAATCTTTTCATCATCTTCATCCAGCGCTTCGGACAGATCGAACACAGCCAGTGCCAGCCCGGCTCCTTCCAACCGTTCCAACGCGATATCCACGCCGATCTTCTCGACCGGGTTATCGGTGTCCCGGATACCGGCCGTATCCGCCAGCCGCAGGACAACATCGCCCAGATTGACCGTCTCCTCGACGATATCCCGGGTGGTGCCGGGAATATTGGTGACGATGCTGCGGGAGCAGCCGGAAAGGAGGTTCATCAGGGTCGATTTGCCGACGTTGGGCTTGCCGATAATGACGGTGTCGACGCCCTCGCGGATGAGTCTGCCGCAGTCGAAGTTTCGCAGCAGTTGCTCCAGTTTCCCAAGGCTTTCCTGACAGATGCGCAGAATATCGTCCTCGGTCAGCTCGTCGACGTCCTCTTCAGGATAGTCGATATAAGCCGCAAGGTGAGCGCTGACGGCGAGAAGCTCGTCAGTGATACCCTTGATTTTGCGGTAGAGGGCGCCGTCCATGGCGCTTTTAGCCGTGCGCATGCTCCGCTCGGAACCGGCGCTGATGAGATCGGCGACCGCTTCCGCCTGGGTCAGGGACATTTTCCCGTTTAGAAATGCCCGACGGGTAAACTCACCCGGAGCTGCGAGTCTTGCGCCGTTGTCCAGCGCCGCCCGCAGGACTTTTCTTGTCACCAGCAGACCGCCGTGGCAGGAGATTTCCACCACATCCTCGCCGGTATAGCTGTGCGGTGCGCGGAAGACCGTCGCAATGCCGTCGTCCAGCTCGCCGTCCTGACCGTCGCCGCAATGAATATGGCCATAAGCGGCCATATAGCCTTTATATGCAGATATTTTCTTACCCGAAACCGGCGCAAAAATCCGATCCGCCACATCGAGCGCCGCATTTCCTGACAGCCGAATGACGCTGATGCCGCCGACCGCATTCGGTGTTGCAATGGCCGCAATTGTCTCCCTTTTCATCTCCTGCATGAAAATCACTCCTTATCTTCCAAGGACTCTCATACAAGGGACACAGCGCAGCTAACACGTCCTTTGTATCAAAATCCTTATCTAAGAAAAATTCTGCTTTACAAAAATTTCTTTCTTCCATTCAGCAAATTCAGGAGTGTTTTTCCGCCTGCGGCGGGAAAAACACTGAACATAGATTTCCTTTGTTATTATAGCGCATAAACGCCGTTTTGAACAGAGGGAAAAAGCAACAGCCCGTCTTGCACGACGGGCTGTTATAAAAGCTATGAAAGGATTACAGCTCGATCTTGCCGTAAAGCTTGAAATCATCATCCAGCTTCTTGGCTTCGCGGCGGACAGGCTCCTTGGGAGCGGTCTCTCTGGGAGCAGCGCCCTCTTCGCCTTCCGGACGGGCAGGACGTTCTGCGCGCTCGGTACGTTCACCGCGGTCAGAGCGTTCCCGTCTGGGTCCGCGTCTGTCGCCATCCCGTCTGGAACGGCCGCCGCGTCCACGGCTGCGGTCGCGTTCAGCGCCCTCGGTGCGGGTCGGTTTGATGATAACCTTGCGGTTGGGTTCTTCGCCGGTAGACTTGGAGGTGACGCCCTCGATATCGGTGATCACCGCATGGATAATCCGTCTTTCATAGGGGTTCATCGGCTCCAGAGCGACCGGTCTTCCGGTTTTCAGCGCCTTCTTGGCCATTCTGGCAGCGAGGGCACGCAGGGTTTCTTCCCGTTTTTCCCGGTAGTTGCCGGCGTTCATCGTAAAGCGGACGTAATCGCCTTCCCGTCTTCTGAGGCGGTTGGCGACCAGGCAGACCAGATACTGGAGGGAATCCAGCGTCTCGCCTCTCTTGCCGATGACCGAGCCGATGGAATCGCCGTTCAAGTGGATGATAACGGTGCGGTCCTCCGCCTTGGTGAACTCCATCGTCACGTCGCCTGCGCCCATCTTTTCAAAGATTTCGCTCAGGTATGCTCTGGCGATCTCGATCTTAGGCTCGATATCCTCCAGCTCTTCCTCGCTCAGCTGCGGTTCGGCAGGAGCGGCGGTTTCAGCGGGAGCAACAGTAGCAGCGAGTGCTGCCGGAGCGGCAGGTGCGGGGGCTGCGGGCTTTTCAGGTGCAGCAGGAGCCGCAGGAGCAGCCACCTTTGCCGGTTCCTTTTTGGGAGCCGGTTTTTCCGCAGCTTTAGGGGCAGCGGGTTTCTTCGCTGCAGGCGCGGGAGCCTTTTCAGGAGCCGGAGTCTCGGCCTTGACAGGCGCAGCGGGCGCTGCAGGAGCTACAGGAGCAGCAGGTTTTACAGGTTCTTCGTCCTCGACGGTGACCTTGACCTGTGCCTGCTGTTTGATTTTGCCGAAAAGTCCCTTTTTGGGAAGCTTTAAAACTTCGCGGGACGAAATTTCGTCGGGAGCAACGCCAAGTTCCTGACAGGCCAGTTCAAAAGCCTCCTCAACGGTATTGGCTGATGCAATATACTCACGGGTCATGATGTTAAACCTCCTGATTTGTTTCATACATCAGAAAATTTCTTTTAGAGAAGCTCTTCATCAGAGTTTTCTCGGGTAAGCCAGGGCCTGTTTTCCTCAGAAGAGAAAAACAGGTCGTAAGCTTGCCGGGGGTTTTTTAAGAGGGAAGCGGAGATATGTTACATCAGATCCTGGTCGGTGACCTCGATGTATTCTTCCCCGTATTTTTCCGCATCGCGTTTTCTGGCTTCGGCAAGGCGTTTGCGGTTCAGTTCCTTGGAAGTCATATAAGCTTCAGCGGCCTTTTCCGCGTCGGGAGTAGCGGGCTGTTTGCGTTTAGCCTCAGCCGCAGCCTCTTTTTCCTCCTCGATCTCTTCGGGGAGCTTTTTGCCGCCGTTTCTCTTTTTGCGTTCTTCGCGTTCGCGTTTCTTCTGTTCCTCGACCTTGCGGACCTGTTCCTCGTACTCGGCCTTATATTTGGCCGGCGAATAGAACTTGTTCAGGACGACCGTCTGCACGATAGCCAGGAGGTTGCTGATGATCCAGTAGATACCGATGCCGCAGGGGACCGAGAAAGCGATCCAGACCGACATGATCGGCATAAAGTACATCATGCCCTTCATCATGCCGTTCTGCTGATCGGCGCCGGGGGTGAGCTTCATCGAAACGATGGAGGTCGCCAGGGCGGTGACGCCCGACAGGATCGGGACGAGCACCAGGATGCTGTTCCAGGTGGGAACGGTGCCCAGGTAAAGGCCGAAGAGGCTGTACTTAAAATTCTGGATTTCTGCTACAACAGCCTGATCGATCGAGCTGAAGAGGCCGATCGTTTCCGGGTTCTGGATAGCGGAGATAACGCCCAGCTGCGCGTACATGCCGCCGGTCTTTCCAAGAAGCTCCGCATTGGCCGTTACGATATCGGTCAGCGCGGTGATGGTGGCGCTGTCCAGATGCAGGATATGGGTCAGGGGTTCATAAACGACGTAGATGATACCGAACAGCAGGATCATCTGGATCAAACTCGGCAGGCAGCCGCCCATGGGGTTATAGCCGTGCTGTTCATACAGCTTCATCAGCTCTTCCTGCTGTTTTTCCTTATTATTGGCGTATTTTTTCTGAATTTCCTGGATTTTGGGCTGGAAGACCTGCATCTTCGCGCTGGATTTCTGCTGTTTGATGGACAGCGGGAATACAGCGGCGCGGGTCAGGATCGTAAACAGAACCAGCGCGACGCCGTAGTTCCGCACGACCTGATAAAGCAGCCACATAATCCATCCAAGGGGATAGCCAAGTATTCTCATTGGAGTGATTCCTTTCTCAATGCCCTTGCTGCCCCATTTAGGTATTAAATTGTAGCAGGCGTCTGGGGGCAGCATGCTGCAAAACGCCCGTCAGTGCCTCGCGCAGTTAATCTGCACCGCTCAGCTTTACTGAGCCGCTCAGTTGACCTGAGCAATTATTTCCCGTCTATATCCAAAAACGGTTTTATTTCTTGCTGCGCATCCGGCTCACGTCTGCGCGGAAACAGCGAAAATTTTTCCGGCACCGGATCGATTCCGCCGCGGAACAGGGGATTGCACCGCAAAATCCGCAGCATCCCAAGCCAGAGTCCTTTCACAGCCCCGAACCGTTCCACCGCGCCCAGCGTATAGCTGGAGCAGGTCGGATAAAACCGGCAGCAGGGCCTGCCCTTGAGTTTGGAAAGATGTTTCTGATAAAACCGGATCAAAGATAATACAAGACGTTTCATGATACATCGTTGCCCTTTAATAAACCGGAAAGCTGCCCGGGCGGGATAAAGGCTCAGGGCTTTTCATTGCCGGCAGGGGAATTGTCCGTTTCCGGCTTCGGCTGTGCGCCGCGCTGTGTCGGAGAAGACGGCTGCTGGAGTGTTTTCAGGCATTTTTTCATCGCAGCAGCGACCTGCCAGGACTTGGCTGTCAGGATTTTTTCGCGGGCAACAAAAACAAAATCCCTTCCGGGAACGACCTGATCCTGAATGGAGAGGAAAGCGGTCCGCAGCAGTCTCCGCGCGCGGTTGCGCTGGACGGCGCCGCCGACTTTCTTGGACGTGGTGATGCCATAGCGGACAAGCCCACGGCGGCCGCGCACCATATAGCAGATAAAGTAAGGGGTCGCCTTGCTTTTTCCCTGGTAATAAGCGTGCCGGAATTCCTTGTTCAGGGTCAGCGTCTGCGGTTTCGGCTCTTTGTTCATAAGCATGACCATTCCTTTTTACTTTGGCGTTTCCTTCCCGCCGCTTTGGCATAGGAAAGGAAACCGCTGGCAAAGGATAAACCTGTCCTCCTGTTCCCGATAAAACAAACATGCCGCCTCTACAGCGCCCGTTTTAAAGCGCCGGCAGAGCGCGGCAGTGTTTTACGTTTTACAGCAAAAAGTTCAGATAAGGGGGACAGCGGTACGAAGACCAGGGGCTCTCCGGGTTTCCCCGGCAGCCGGCAGTTTATCAGTAGGTCAGTCTTGCTCTGCCGCGGTCACGTCTGTTCTTCAGAACCTTGCGGCCGTTGGCGGTCGCCATTCTCTTTCTGAAGCCATGGACTTTTTTTCTGTGCAGTTTCTTAGGCTGGTAAGTTCTCTTCATTGCATATGCCTCCTTTTAGCTGATCGATAATTCCGGTTTCCGCGCTGCCTGCCGCTTACCGGCAAGGACGATTCAGAAGTATTAGTGGTACGTCGCAGCAGCCGCCCTTTGCCTGCGCGCTTTGCCTTCAGGCGCGTACTGCATGGGCTGCAAAAGCGAAAACTCTCAATTTAGTAGTATAACGGATAAGGTGTGAACTTGTCAACCGTTTTTCAAAAAATTCTCCCCGCTTTTTGAAAAAAGCTTGGCAAAAACTTTCTTGTCCGCCGCGGCCTGGGTACCACGCACCAAACTGAGCGAG
>CAMAJC010000102.1 GCA_945835425.1 uncultured Clostridia bacterium | reverse complement strand
TATTTATATGAATTATTAAAATATCTGAATGGAAAAACGAATTTTATCTAACAACAAAATATCAGCGTGTCGAGAAAACCTTGTATTGCATATTGTGTTTTAATTTGCTGGTAGCGGCGACCTGCGGTCGCCATCAATATAAGGAAAAATGTTGTTCCCTGACTCATCAGCATATGTTTTTCATAAAACAGATGGGCAGGCTATAATTATGGCGGTCAAAGACCGCCGCTACAACTGATAATAATGGCAGGATAAAAAGCAAAGTCCGGGCACATCCTGACAAAAAAGAGCCGGTCGGGATGTGCTTTTTGTTTGAAAAATACGCTTACGGTTGCGAAAAAGCGGAAATTGTGCTACACTGAATAAGTAAATTTCTGCATATGGAAAGGAGGAGAGGACGTGGGTCTTTTTGATATCATGGGTCCGGTGATGATCGGGCCGAGCAGCTCCCATACGGCCGGTGCAGCAAGGCTTGCGCGGCTGGTGCGCCACCTGATCGGCGACGATATCCGGCGGGTGACCATGTACCTCCACGGCTCCTTTGCCGCCACCTACCGCGGCCACGGCACCGACAAGGCGCTGCTGGCAGGGATTCTGGATATGCCGCCCTGGGACGAGCGGCTGCGGGATTCCTTCGCTCTGGCGGAGCAGGCCGGTATCGAATACGAATTTATCCCCACCGACCTCGGAGAGGACTACCACCCCAACACCGTCAAGTTCGTCGCGGAAACCTCGCAGGGCCAGCGGCATACCGTCATCGGCGCGTCCATCGGCGGCGGACAGGTGCTTATCCGGGAGATCGACTCGCTGCAGGTGCGCTTTACCGGCGAGCGGCCAATCATCATCTGCCGCCACCAGGACCATCCCGGCGTCATTTCCGGCATCACGACCCTTCTCTACGAAGCGCGGATCAACATCGGCAACATGAACGTCGACCGCGACCGCGGCCGGGAAGACCATACGGCGCAGATGTATATCGAGATCGACTCGATGCCGCCGGAAGGGCTGGAGCACCATATCCGGGCAATTCCGGGGATTTTAAACGCCATCATCCTGCTGCCGGTACAGGAGTAGGAGATTATACACACATTTATTGCATGATGTGGATAAAGGAAAGGAAAGAAAATCATGGAACAGTTAAAAGAAAGAAAAGACGTTGACCCCCGTTTCACCTGGGACTTTACCGACCTCTTCCCCACCGATGAAGCGTGGGAGCAGGAACTGGAAAGCCTGAAAGCCGAGGTTGCCGGTTTTGCCGGGGTAAAAGGGACTTTGGGCGATTCTGCGGCGAGCCTGAAAGCAGGGCTTGACCGGTATTATGCCCTGCAGCAGCGGCTGGAACTCGCGTTTGTCTATGCGATGTTCCACGCCTCCACCGACAACGGCGACCCGAAGAATCAGCGGATGCAGGGCCTTGCCCAGCAGCTCCTTGCCAAAGCCCAGCAGGCTGCCTCCTTCCTCGAGCCGGAGATCCTCGCCATCCCCTCCGAAAAGCTGGATGCATATATGCAAGAGCCGGAGCTGGCTCTCTACCGCCACAATGTCGAGGATATCACCCGCGCCAGAGCCCACACCCTGCCGGCTGAACAGGAAGCGCTGCTCTCCCAGTTTGCCGAAGCAGCCGGTACGCCCGACCAGGTTTTCACGATGCTGGAAAACGTCGATATCGAGTTTGCGGACGTAATCGATGAAAACGGCAATCCCTCTCCCCTTAGTAACGGCAACTACGGCGTTTACCGCGAGAGCAAAAACCAGGCTGTCCGCAAAGACGCCTTTGAAAAGCTGCATGGCGCATTCCATAAGCACATCAACACCATCGCCGCCAACTACACCGGTCAGGTTCGCTTTGACAACGCCTATGCCCGCATCCGCGGCTATAATTCCGCCTGTGAAGCGGCGCTCTTCTCCGCCAATGTCCCGCTGTCGGTCTATGATTCGCTGGTCGAGGCAATTCACGGCGCGCTGCCGACCATGCGCCGGTATCTGGAACTGCGCAAAAAGGTGCTGGGGCTGGATGAACTGAATATGTACGACCTCTATGTCCCGATGGTCGACGAGATTGAATACCCGATGCCCTATGAAGAGGGCAAGGCGCTGGTCAAAAAGGCGCTGGCGCCGCTCGGCGAGCGGTACGGAGAGCTGCTGGACAAGGCTTTTGCCGAGCGCTGGATTGATGTCTATGAAAATAAGGGCAAATCTTCCGGTGCTTATTCCTGCGGCGTTTACGGGGTACACTCCTTTGTGCTTTTAAACTACACCGACACCCTCGATGATGCCTTCACCCTTGCCCATGAACTGGGCCACGCGATGCACTCCTACTTCTCCAACGAGGCGCAGGAGTACGCCAACTCCAACTACTTCATCACCGTTGCCGAAGTCGCTTCGACCGTCAACGAGGTGCTGCTGACCAAGTACCTGCTGGCGACCGAGACCGATCCCCGCAGACGGGCTTATGTTCTCAATCACTTCCTCGAGGGCTTCCGCACCACTGTTTTCCGTCAGACGCTGTTTGCCGAGTTTGAACGGAAGGCCCATGAACTGGATCAGAACGGCACGCCTCTGACCGCCGAAGTGCTCAGCGGCATTTACCACGACCTGAACGCCCTCTACTACGACGGCGCAACCGTCAATCCTCTGCAGGACGTCGAATGGGCGCGGATTCCCCACTTCTATAATGCTTTCTATGTTTATCAGTACGCGACCGGCTTCTGCTCGGCCGTCGCCATTGCAAACGATATTCTGACTACCGGCGACGCTTCCCGTTATCTCAAGTTCCTGACCACCGGCGGCAGCGACTATCCGCTGGAAGAACTGAAAATTGCAGGCGTCGACCTGACCAAGCCCGACACCGTCGCCAGCGCCATGCAGGTGTTCAGCGACAGCCTCGATGAGCTGGAAAAACTGCTGACCAAATAAATCCGCGCGTATACGATTATACGATACCAGAAAGGAAATATCATGACTGCGAACGACTGTCTTGCCCGCTGCCGGGAGACCGGCTGCACCCTCGGCGCGCTGTCCATCCGGATGGAACAGGAGGCCGGGACTTCCCTTCCGGACATCCTCTCCCGACTGGATGATATGCTGCGGGTCATGGAAGCGGAAGCGGAAAACGCCCTGCGCGCACCGGTTTATTCGGTCAGCGGCCTGACCGGCGGCGACGGGTATTTATATGAAAACTACCGGAAAGAGGGTCATTCCCTCCTGGGCGAAATCCCGGCCCTGGCGACGGCTTATGCCCTCTCGGCTTCGGAGACAAACGCTGCCATGGGACGGATTGTCGCCTGTCCGACAGCCGGTTCCTGCGGGATTGTCCCGGCGTGTGTTTTATCGGTAAGCCGTGCGCGGAAGATCGACCGGGAGAAAGTGCTGGAGGCCCTTGCCTGCGCAGGGCTTCTCGGGATGCTGATCGATGAGCACGCGTCTCTGGCCGGTGCACAGGGCGGCTGTCAGGCGGAGTGCGGCAGTGCTTCGGCCATGGCGGCGGCTGCAATTGTCGAGATGATGGGCGGCACGCCGGAGCAGGCGTTCCATGCGGGCGCGATCGCCATCAAGAATATGCTGGGGCTGGTCTGCGACCCCGTAGCCGGTCTGGTCGAGATTCCCTGCATCAAGCGCAACGTCGGCGGCGTATCGGTTGCCCTTTCGGCGGCGGACATGGCGCTGGCAGGCGTCACCAGCCGGATTCCCTTTGACGATGCAGTCGACGCGATGAACCGGGTCGGCAAGGCGCTGCCGTCGGCTCTCCGGGAGACGGCGCTCGGCGGGCTTGCGACGACCGAATCGGGAAAAGAAATGCGGAAAAAGGTATTTGGCTGACTGTTGCCCTTGACAATTGCCCTTTTAACCTCTACAATAGAGATTAGCTTAAAAATATCAGGGTTCCCCGTGGGCCGCATGAAATGCCGTGCAGGCTCCCTGCGCCCTCTGAAAGGTTGTTATTCACATGAAACGTACTGAAATTGCGCAGCTGCATAAGACCTATGCACAGCTGGACGGCCAGACCGTCACCGTTGCGGGCTGGATCAAAACCAGCCGCGACTCCAAAGCGGTCGGCTTCCTCTCCATCGGCGACGGCAGCTGCTTTACCCCTCTGCAGATCGTCTATGACGCGGAGAAGCTGTCTAACTTCAAGGAAATCACCAAATACGGCGTCGGCGCTGCTGTCGTCGTCACCGGCAAGGTTGTCGTAACCCCCGGCGCAAAGCAGCCCTATGAGATTCACGCCGACGAGATTCTCTTAGAGGGTGCGTCCTCTCCCGACTATCCCCTGCAGAAAAAGCGCCACACCCTGGAATACCTGCGGACGATTTCTTACCTTCGTCCCCGCACCAACACCTTCCAGGCTGTTTTCCGCATCCGTTCGACCATTGCTTACGCCATCCACGCCTTCTTCCAGGAGAGAGGCTTCTGCTATGTCCACACGCCTCTGATCACCGCCAGCGACTGCGAAGGCGCAGGCGAGATGTTCCGCGTGACCACCATCGACCCGGCGAACCCGCCGATGACCGAGGACGGAGCTGTCGATTACAGCCAGGACTTTTTCGGCCGTTCCACCAACCTCACCGTTTCCGGCCAGCTGGAAGCAGAGGCCATGGCCATGGCTTTCGGCAACGTCTACACCTTCGGTCCCACCTTCCGCGCAGAGCAGTCCTACACCACCCGCCATGCGGCTGAGTTCTGGATGATCGAGCCGGAGATGGCTTTTGCGGACCTCAATGACGATATGGAATGCATCCGCGACATGATCAAGTATGTCATCGCCTATGTGCTGGAGCATTGCCCCGATGAGATGGCGTTTTGCAACAACTTCTACGACAAGGGTCTGATCGAGCGTCTTCGCGGCCTTCTGGACGCGGATTTTGCCCATGTCACCTACACCGAAGCCATCAAGCTGCTGGAAGAGCATAAGGACGAGTTCAAGTACCCGGTTTACTGGGGCTGCGACCTCCAGACCGAGCACGAGCGCTACCTGACCGAGCAGGTCTTCAAAAAGCCCGTCTTCGTCACCGACTATCCCAAGGAGATCAAGGCGTTCTATATGCGTTTAAACGACGACGGCAAGACCGTTGCGGCAGTCGACCTGCTGGTTCCCGGCATCGGCGAGATTGTCGGCGGTTCTCAGCGTGAGGAGCGCATCGACTACCTCATCGCCGCTATGAAGAACTTCGGCCTCAAAGAGGAAGACTACGACTGGTATCTGAATCTCCGTCGCTACGGCGGCACCAAGCACTGCGGTTTCGGGCTGGGCTTCGAGCGTCTCGTCATGTACATGACCGGCGTCGAAAACATCCGCGACGTCCTGCCTTTCCCCAGAACCACCGGTTCGATTTATTGATTTTTATCTGGTACAGCAAAAGAAGGCCCTGGAAGTATCCGGGGTCTTTATGCTTATGTTTCATGCCTGTAACAGTAAAATAAATAAACATAAAAATATCCCCGGCGCGTCTGTATTTTTCGCAGATGCGCCGGTTTTTTTGGCTATATACAACTTCTAAAGGAAATCAGTAGGGCGGGCTGCCCTCAGCCCGCCGCCATATTTGCACAAATCTATTCTATTTTTCCGGGAAAACGCCTTCCAGATCAAACGGCGGGATAAAGCTTTCCTCTGCGGTGCCCTCCTCCTGGGTGAAGCCGTTTTCCAGCCCGAGGTCGACCGCGTAATCGATGAGCGCGTCGTAGTCGGCAGCCGTGACCCGTCCCATCAGGTTTTCCCATGGGAGCACGCGGTCGGACGGCGGCGTATACTGGTTCATGAGGCTGTAATAAACCCGGTTGCCGAAGCGGGAAAACAGTGCGCCGACAGCGGCTTTGGAGTCAGAGAGGTGTCCCGGCAGGCAGAGATGGCGGATGATCACGCCCTTTTGCATCATCCCGTCCGCGTCAAAGACCGGTTCGCCCGCCTGCCGCACCATTTCCGAGAGTGCAGACAGGGCGGTTTCGGGATAGCCGGGGGCTGCGGAATATGTCCGCGCCAGCCCTTCGTCCATGTACTTAAAGTCCGGGAGCCAGATATCGACCGTCCCCTCCAGCAGCCGCAGCATTTCCGCCCGTTCATAGCCGGAAGTGTTATAGACGACCGGCAGCCGCAGCCCGCGTCTTTTCGCGTCCCGAAGCGCCAGGATGATCTGCGGCAGGTAATGGGTCGGCGTGACGAGGTTTACGTTATGAGCACCGCGGGACTGCTGTTCGAGAAAGATGTCGGACAGGCGGTCGATTGTGATTTCCGCGCCTGCTTCTCCACCCCGTATCTCCCGGTTCTGGCAGAAGGCGCATCGCAGGGTGCAGTAGGAGAAAAAGACTGTCCCGCTTCCACGCTCGCCGGAAATGCAGGGTTCTTCCCAATAATGCAGGGCGGCGCGCGCAACCTTGATATTCTCACCAGTTGCTCCGCAGAAGCCCTTCTCCCCTTTCAGGCGGTTTACCCCGCACATCCGGGGACACAGCTCGCAGTGGGCAAGCAGATTCATCAGCGTTTGTTCCATGGGGTTCTCCTTTCGGCGTAAAACTATAAATCGCGGACGACCTGGGGCGCACCTTACTGTTTCCGTATATACAATTTCGTGCACATAATTATATTGGCAAACAACAGGTGGGTCTGTCCGGTATCGGCGGAACGGACAAATCCGTTCCCTACAATATCCACACAACATATTTGCATATCGGAAACCATGCACCGACCGCCGCGTATCCGTTATTCGCTTCGTGTTCGTTCAATCATTTTATTTCCATATTTTATGTAGGGAACGGCGGACCGTCCGCTGCGGGTTTTGACCGTTCCCTGTTCCCGCACCCTCGCCGCGTTTCCGTATATACAAATACGCACCATCTCCGCCGCACCCCTGCCGAAATTCCGTCCCAACGGCGCACACATCCTTACCAT
>CAMAJC010000101.1 GCA_945835425.1 uncultured Clostridia bacterium | reverse complement strand
ATTAAAGGTTTCCCCCGCCTTCGGTGGGGGAAAACCGCATGGACACTTCTCTGGAAAGGCCGAAAGCCAAATAAATCAGAGCTTCCTTAAGACACAATAAAGGAGCATAAAGGAGGGCAGGCGATGGAGGAGCATTTCCACCATAACAAAAAGCTTACTTCTTTTCAGATCATCATCCTCGGTTTTGCCGCGGTCATCCTCATCGGCGCGCTGCTGCTGATGTTGCCGGCATCCAGCCGGGAAGGCGTCCGGACGTCCTTTCTGGATGCGTTGTTTACATCGACTTCCGCTGTCTGCGTGACCGGGCTGGTCGTCCACGACACGGCGACCTACTGGTCGGGGCTGGGACAGCTGATCATTATGCTGCTGATTCAGATCGGCGGCATGGGCGTTATCACGGTCGCGGTCGCCCTGGCGATCATCTCGGGGAGAAAGATCTCCCTGATGCAGCGCAGCACCATGCAGGAGGCAATCGCGGCACCCAAGGTCGGCGGCGTTGTCCGGCTGACCGGTTTTATCATCCGGACGACTATTGTCATCGAACTGCTGGGCGCAGTCATCATGGCGCCGGTATTCTGCCGGGATTTCGGGGTCAGGGGCATATGGATGGCCCTGTTCCATTCGGTTTCCGCCTTCTGCAACGCCGGTTTTGACCTGCTGGGGACGCGGGAAGCCTATTCCTCCCTCACCAGCTACTCCGGCGATATCAAAATAAACGTCACCGTCATGCTGCTGATCATCATCGGCGGTATCGGCTTTCTCACCTGGGACGATATCCGCACCAACAGGTGGCATCTGCACAAATACCGGATGCAGAGCAAGGTCATTCTCTCCTGCACCCTTTTTCTGCTGCTGATTCCGGCGGTTTACTTTTACTTTTTTGAGTTTGCGGGTCTTCCGCTCCGGGAACGTATCCTGCAGGCCCTGTTCCAGTCGGTCACCCCCAGAACGGCAGGCTTTAACACCGCCGACCTGACAAAAATGAGCGAAGCCAGCCAGTTTATCATCATCACCCTGATGCTGGTCGGCGGTTCGCCCGGCTCCACGGCTGGCGGCATGAAGACCACAACCGTCGCCGTCCTTTTCTCGGCGGCAAAATCCGTCTTCTGCCGGAAGGAGCACGCCCATTTCTTCGGACGGCGGATCGGGGACGATGTGGTCAAAAACGCGGCGACCATCTTTCTCATGTACATCACCCTGTTTCTTTCCGGCGCGGTCGTCATCAGCATCATCGAGGACCTGCCGATGGTCACCTGCCTGTTTGAGACGGCTTCCGCCATCGGCACCGTCGGCCTGACCCTCGGGATTACGCCGACCCTCGGGACCGTTTCCCGGCTGATTTTGATCGGGCTGATGTTTTTCGGCCGGGTCGGCGGACTGACGCTGATCTTCGCGGCCGTATCCGGCAGACAGCCAAAGATTTCCAGACTTCCGCTGGAAAAGATCACGGTCGGGTAAGGGCCTTTAATTTCAATAGTCCATAAACCACAAGGAGTAATGCATATGAAATCCATTCTTTTGATCGGCCTGGGGCGATTCGGCAAGCATATTGCCATCCATTTAAACGAGCTGGGCCATCAGGTCATGGCGGTCGACTGCGTGGAGGAACGGGTCGAGGCCGTGCTGCCCATCGTCACCAACGCCCAGATCGGCGACAGCACCAACGCCGATTTCTTAAAATCCCTCGGCATCGGCAACTTCGACGTTTGCATCGTCGCCATCGGCAACGATTTCCAAAGCTCGCTGGAGACGACCTCCCTGCTCAAGGAGCTGGGCGCGAAGCTGGTCGTATCCCGCGCCGCCAGAGACGTCCACGCAAAATTCTTACTGCGCAACGGCGCCGACGAGGTCGTCTACCCCGAAAAGCAGCTGGCCAAATGGACCGCCATCCGCTACAGCTCCGACCACATCCTTGACTACATCGAGCTGGGCGACGATTACGCCCTGTTTGAGGTGCCGATTCCCTTTGAATGGCTCAGCCGGACGATCGGCCAGATCGATATCCGCAAAAAATACGGCATCAACATCATCGGCATCAAGCGCAACGGGATCCTCGACCTGTCCATCACACCGGCCACCGTCCTGGTCAAGGGAGAGACCATGCTGGTGCTGGGCCGGTACAAGGATATTCAGAAATGCTTCCGGTAAAAAATGCATCTCGGGAAGTGAGACTATGCGTGAACTTTGCCTTTTAGCCGTCCTGGCGGCAGCGGTCCTGCTGGGACTGTTTGTCATGAGGCGGCTCGACAGTTTCCTGACGCAGAACGAAGAAAGACAGGATGCGCAGCTGCAGACACAGGAGCGCCTGCGTATCGGCTTTGAAAACCCGATGCTGGCGGCGTGCGTCACCGGCGTCCTGCGTCAATGTGAGAAAAAATATCCCGATACGGCCGTTACCCTCTGCAGCGGCACAGCGGAACAGCTGCTGGAGGAGCTGTCCGGCGGACGGATCGATGTGGCTATTATAGCGGTCTGCGGGGAAAACGCCGTTTCCCTGCCCTTGGCCAGCCGCCGGGTCCCGCTGCAGCATAAGCCGCTCCATCTGGCTTACCACGGCTTCATTATCCAACCGGTCACCAGCGGCGTGATCCTGCAGACTGTCGTCTGGAGTAAGGCGGCGGAAACCGGGGCGATGGGCTATTTTCTCAAATGCCTGAAAGGCTGCGCAAACAGGCAGTAGAAAAATTCCGAAAAAAGTGGTATGATGGTACTGTTACGGAAACCCGGTTTATCCCGATGATAAACCCACGCTTTCCTGAAATTCTGCATCCAGGAGAAAAGCAGATGGAAAACAGGCTACAAAATCCGGAATCCCCTTTGCAGGCGGATTTTCAACATTCTTCCGGGGAAGTACGGGGAAAACTCAAAATCTTCTTCGGCTACGCTGCAGGCGTGGGGAAAACCTATGCCATGCTGCAGGCCGCGCGGTCTGCGGCGGAGCAAGGCGTCCATGTGGTCGCAGGCTGTATCGAAGCGCAGAAATACCCGCAGACAGCCGCCCTCGCAGCCGGATTCCCCCAGCTTCCTGCATCCGGCGAACTGAATATCGACGCGGCTCTGCAGCAAAGGCCGCAGCTTTTGCTGGTGGATGATCTCGCCCACATCAACCGCCGCGGCAGCCGTCACGCCAGACGGTATCAGGATGTCGAAGAGCTGCTCAAAGCGGGCATCGACGTCTACACCACGGTCAGTGTCCAGAACATCGAAAGCCTGATGGACACCGTGGCCACCATCACCGGCGTCACCCTCCGGGAACGGATTCCCGATTCGGTCTTTGACGGGGCCGACCAGGTGGAGCTGGCCGATATCGAACCGGCAGACCTGATAAAGCGTCTCACGGCAGAAGGCGAAACCGTTGCAGCCGCCCTGACCCTGGACAAACTCAGCGCCCTGCGGGAGGTGGCTCTGCGCCGTCTGGCCGACCGGGTCAACCTTTTGGCGGGCAGCAGGGTCCCTTACCGCACCGGCGAGCATATCCTCGTCTGCCTTTCCTCCTCGCCCTCCAACGCCAAGATCATCCGGACGGCGGCGCGGATGGCAAGGGCGTTTCGCGGCGGCTTTACGGCGCTGTTCGTCGAAACGCCGGACTTTCCCAACATGCTTGCCCAGGACAAGGAACGGCTGCGGGCCAATATGCGGCTGGCGCAGCAGCTGGGCGCGGCCATCGAGACGGTTTACGGCGACGACGTCCCCTACCAGATCGCGGAGTTCGCGCGGCTCTCCGGCGTCACCAAGATCGTCATCGGCCGCAGCACCGCCACCCGCAAGACCATCTTCAGCAAGCCCTCCCTCTCCGAACGGCTGACCGCCAACGTCCCCGGGCTGGATATCCACATCATCCCTGATTCGGCCAATGACAGCCGGTACCAGCCGCCGAAGAAAAAAACATCGGTTCTCCTCTCCCTGCGGGATATCGGCATCAGCATCCTGCTGCTTCTGGCGGCGACGCTGATCGGCTACGCCTTTTTCACCCTCGGGTTTACCGAGTCCAATATCATCACGGTCTATATCCTGGCGGTGCTGCTGATTTCGGTCACGACCACCAACCGGCTGTGCAGCCTGTTTTCCTCCATCGTCAGCGTACTGGTCTTCAACTTCTTCTTCACGGTGCCGCAGTTCACCTTCCGCGCCTATGACCGCGGCTATCCGGTGACGTTTTTTATCATGTTTGTGGCGTCCCTGCTGACCGGCTCGCTGGCCGCAAAGCTGAAGGAAAACGCCAAAAGCTCAGCCAGAGCAGCCTACCGGACGAAAATTCTGCTGGAAACAAACCAGCTGCTCCAAAAAGGGCAGGACAGCGAAGCGGTGATCTCGGCCACCGCCGGACAGCTGATCAAGCTGCTGCGGAAGGATATCGTCATCTATCTGGCCGATAAAAACGGGCTGTCGGAGCCGTATGTCTACCGCACCGACGACAGTTCCTCCCATGCGCTCACCTCCGAAAGCGAAAAGGCCGTCGCCGCCTGGGTGCTGAAAAACAACAAGCACGCCGGCGCCGCGACCGACACCTTCTCCGACGCAAAATGCCTTTATCTGGCCGTCCGGGTCGGCGATCAGGTCTATGGAGTCGTCGGCATCTCGATGGAGGACGGAGCGCTGGACAGCTTTGAAAACAGCGTGCTGCTCTCGATCTTAGGCGAATGTGCCCTGGCGCTGGAAAACATCAGAAACGCAAGGGAGAAGGAAGAGGCGGCGATCTTAGCCAAAAATGAACAGCTGCGGGCAAACCTTTTGCGCGCCATCTCCCACGACCTGCGCACCCCGCTGACTTCCATTTCCGGCAACGCCAGCAACCTCCTCTCCAACTATCAAAAGCTGGACGACGGTATGCGCACCCAGATTTTCACCGATATTTACGACGATTCGATGTGGCTGATCAACCTGGTGGAAAACCTGCTGGCCGTCACCCGCATCGAAGAGGGCCGGGTCAGCTTCAACCAGTCGGCCGAGCTGATGGACGAGGTCGTCACCGAAGCCCTGCGCCATGTCAACCGCCGCAGCCACGAGCACACCATCCGCGTCCACAGCGCGGAGGATTTTATCCTCGCCCAGATCGACGCCAAGCTGATCGTTCAGGTCATCATCAATATCGTCGACAACGCCATCAAATATACCCCTGCCGGTTCGCTGATCGAGCTGAGCACCTGGCTGGAAGGCAAAACGGTCTTTGTCTCCATCGCCGACAACGGCCCGGGGATTCCCGATGAACAGAAAAAGCGGGTCTTTGATATGTTTTATACCGGCGCCAACAAAATCGCCGACAGCCGCAGAAGTTTGGGGCTGGGACTGTCCCTTTGCAAATCCATCATCACTGCCCACGGCGGCACCATCACCGTCGCCGACAACAAACCCGTGGGCACCGTTTTTACATTTACATTACCTGCCGGGGAGGTAGAGCTGCATGAATAAACCTTTGATTTTGGTCGTCGAGGACGATCCGCCCGTCCGCAACCTGATCACAACGACCTTAAAAACCAACGATTACCGCTATTTGGTCGCGGCTACAGGGGAAGAAGCGCTGCTGGAAGCGTCCTCCCACAATCCGGACATCGTCCTTTTGGACCTCGGGCTGCCGGACCTGGACGGAGTTCAGGTCATCGAGCGGATCCGCTCCTGGTCCAACCTCCCGATCATCGTCATCAGCGCCCGCAGCGAGGATGCCGACAAGATCGAGGCCCTCGATGCCGGTGCGGACGATTACCTCACCAAGCCCTTCTCGGTCGAGGAGCTGCTGGCGCGGCTGCGGGTCACCCAGCGGCGGCTGTCCTATATGACCTCGGAGATGCTGGCAGCAAACGCGGTGTTTGTCAACGGAAAGCTGAAAATCGATTACGCGGGCGGCTGCGCCTATCTGGGCGAGCAGGAGCTGCACCTGACCCCGATTGAGTATAAGCTTTTATGCCTGCTGTCCAAAAACATCGGCAAGGTGCTTACCCACACCTATATCACCCAGAATATCTGGGGCAGAAGCTGGGAAAACGATATCGCCTCCCTGCGGGTGTTTATGGCGACCCTCCGGAAGAAGCTGGAAGCCGACCCGGATTCCCCGCAGTATATCCAGACCCATATCGGCATCGGCTACCGGATGCTGAAGGTGGAATAAAAACGACCCGGGAAGCTTGCTTTCCGGGATATTTTTATGGATCGTTATTGAGAAAAGCCAAACCAATCAGCGCTCCCACGAATCCATTATTATTTGCCGCCTTCACATTTTATCCACAAATTACGCCTTGAAAGCCTATCAAATAGATGGTATTATAAGGTTATAGATACAGTCGGAAACGCAGAAGAAAAGAGATGAACCTTATGAAAATTTCGACCAAAGGACGCTATGCCCTCCGGATGCTGGTGGACCTCGCCGAACACCGGAACGAAGGATATATCGCCCTGAAAGATATCGCCGCGCGGCAGGAAATCTCCAAGAAATATCTTGAGCAGATCATCCCGCTGCTCAACAGCGCGGGCATTCTCCAGGCCAACCGCGGCTTCCAGGGCGGATACAAACTGGCAAAAAGCCCCGACCAGTACACCGTCGGCGAAATCCTGCGCCTGACGGAGGGCAGCCTTCAGCCGGTAGCCTGTCTGGATCACGAGCCGAACGAGTGCAGCCGCTGCGGATTCTGCCCGACGCTGCCGGTCTGGCAGGAGCTGGGCAAGCGCATCGCCGATTATCTGGACAGCGTCACCCTGCAGGATATCCTCGACCAGCAGCGGGAACGCGGCGCCAATGATTATTCAATTTAACTGCAAAAAAGCGGTACGATGGGGGTTCATCGTACCGCTTCAAACTGTCGAAAAACTCACATATTATGTTTGCATGAAACGTGAGTGCTTATCGGAAGGTTCTCAGGGGGCGGCCTCACTTGCAGGCCGCCCCCTCTTGCCAAA
>CAMAJC010000100.1 GCA_945835425.1 uncultured Clostridia bacterium | reverse complement strand
CTGCCCGGCGCGTTCGCCCAAGCTATGTTGTTAACGGACGAGCCCGTCGGCACGCGGGCGAACATCGCGAACAAAAAAGTTTCCAGTTGTCCTACGGACAACGAGCCTTATTCAAAGGCTGACCGTAGCCCCTAAAAAGGAGGAATCACCATGGGATTTTTTGATAAGATTCGGGAGGGAATCAAAAAGACCAAGGACTCGATGATGCAGAAGGTCGAGCGGGTCATCCATTCGTTTACCAAGATCGACGAGGATTTTCTGGAAGAACTGGAGGAGACGCTGATTATGTCAGACGTCGGCGTCCAGACTTCGGAGGATATCGTCGAGCGGCTGAGAAAGAAAATCAAAGAGACCGGCGCGACCGACACCGGCGTCGTCAAGGGAATGCTGCAGGAGATCATCACCGATATGCTGCGTGAGGACCGGCCTTTTAAGATCGAGACCAAACCGTCCATCATCTTCGTCATCGGCGTCAACGGAGCAGGCAAGACGACCACCATCGGCAAGATGGCGGCGAACTATAAAGCCCAGGGTAAAAAGGTGCTGGTCGCGGCGGCGGACACTTTCCGCGCGGCAGCCATCGACCAGCTGCAGGTCTGGACCGAGCGGGCAGGGGTTGATATCGTCAAGCACGCGGAGGGCGCTGACCCGGCTGCGGTCGTCTACGATTCCATCGACGCGGCTATGGCAAGAGGGTGCGACTTGCTGCTGATCGACACGGCAGGGCGGCTGCACAATAAGAAAAACCTGATGGCCGAGCTGCACAAGATGTTCAGAATCGTCTCCCAGAAGGCCGCAGGCTGCGACGTGGAAGTGCTGCTGGTGCTGGACGCGACCACCGGCCAGAACGCCGTCAGCCAGGCGGAGCTGTTCAAGGAGGCTGCTGATATCACCGGCATCGTCCTGACCAAGCTGGACGGCACTGCCAAAGGCGGTATCGTCATCTCGCTCAAGAACCAGCTGAATCTCCCTGTGCGGTTTGTCGGCGTCGGTGAGAAGATCGACGACCTGCAGGAGTTTGTGCCGGAGGATTTCGCCCGGGCACTGTTTGAATAAAGTAGCCTCTATTTAAAGGCTTTTCTCCGCCGGAGGCGGGGAAAAACCGCGTGAACACTTCTCTGAAAAGGCAGGGAGCCGAATAAATCAGAGCATACTAAAAAGGAGAACGTCAAGTGGATATTATTCTTGCGACCAACAATAAAAACAAGGTGCTGGAACTGAAACGGATGCTGGAACCGCTGGGCTATACCCTCTATGCCCAGAAGGAAAAGGGGATTCAGCTGGAAGTCGAGGAAAACGGCACGACCTTTGAAGAAAATGCCTACCTCAAGGCCAAGGCGATTTTCGACCTGACCGGGTGCGCCGCGCTGGCGGACGATTCCGGTTTATGTGTCGACGCGCTGGACGGAGCGCCCGGCGTCTACTCGGCACGCTATGCAGGCGAACCGACCGACGACCATAAAAATAACATGAAGCTGCTGGAGGCTCTGCAGGGCGTGGAGGACAGAAGCGCCGCTTTTGTCAGCGTGATCTGCTACATCGACCCGGAAGGCGAAGCCCATTATTTCCGCGGAGAATGCAAAGGCACAATCGGACTAACCGAAGTCGGCGACCTCAGTTTCGGCTATGACCCCGTTTTCGTCGTCGGCGATAAGGCTTATTCCCAGATGACCGCCGGGGAAAAGGACGCTATCTCCCACAGAGGCAACGCCATCCGCAAGCTGGCGGAATACCTGGGGGCAAAATGATGGAGCAGGGCGAAAAAAGAAAAAAACATGACCTGCTTCAGACGGTGCTGATTTTTGCCGGTGTGCTCTGCGCGGTTCTTGCGCTGGTGATCCCGTTTTGGCGGCGTTTCCTTCCGACCGATCAGACTTCCGTTTCCCGGGTGGTCATGGACAACCGCCCGGAACTGGAAGCGGCGGCAGAAAACATCCTTGCGGGCGAAGAAGCTCCGGACGGTCTGCCGGACAGCGTTCGGAATGTGCAGCTGCTAAAAGGAAAAGACGGCGGCGCATACGTCTCCTTTATGACCGGTTACGGCGGCTTCGGCTCTCAGACGGTCTATTACGGCTTTTATTATTCCCCGGCAGGTCTGCTTGATTTAGTCGACGGCAGCGCAGCCACGGTTTCCGATCATGTGACCGGCCTGAAAACGGCGGATGGAGACAACTGGTTTTATACCGAGCGAATTGCCGGAAACTGGTATTATTATGAACAGCATTTCTGATGAGGAGGAATGGACTTGGAAATCCGGAGAGCGGTAAACGCTGATATTCCCGGCCTTGACCGGCTGCTGGAGCAGGTGCTGACGGTGCATCACAACGGCCGTCCTGACCTGTTCAAGGCCAATGCCAAAAAATACACCGATGAGCAGCTGCAGGAAATCCTCGCGGATGATTCCCGGCCGGTTTTCGTCGCCGTCGATGACAGCGAAGCAGTGCTGGGCTATGCGTTTGGCATTTTCCAGCAGCACCTGCACGACAACATCCTGACCGACATCAAGACCCTTTACATCGACGACCTGTGCGTCGACGAGACGATCCGCGGGCAGCATATCGGCAGCAAACTCTACGATTATGTCGTCGGTTTCGCCCGGGAAAGCGGCTGCTACAACCTCACCCTCAACGTCTGGGCCTGCAACGAAAGCGCCCGCCGCTTTTACGAAAAATGCGGCCTCACCCCATATAAGTACGGCATGGAAACGATTCTTTGAGGAAGTACGATCAGCCTTTGAATAAGGCTCGTTGTCCGTAGGACAACTGGAAACTTTTCTGTTCGCGATGGTCGCTCCGGCTACGCCATCCGCTCGTCCGTTAACAACATGGCTTGGGCGAACGCGCCGGGCAGCTTTTGTTTAACCATAAACGAGCGTGGTACAGAGTTCGAAGACTGCGAGCCTGACGAGCAGTCTAGCCCAGTTACCCCGCGGGGTACGCAGGCCGCGGCGGAAAGAAAAGTTTTGCCCCGCTTTTTCAAAAGCGGGAACATTAAAATAAGAATACCTTAAACAAAAAACAAAAAGGAGAAAGCAATATATGACAAGCAAACAGAGAGCGAAGCTGCGTTCGATGGCGAATTCGCTGGAGACGATTATGCAGATTGGCAAGGGCGGCATCAACGAGAACACCTACAAGGCGGTTGAGGACGCGCTGCTGGCGAGAGAGCTGATTAAGATCCGCGTGCTGGAAAACAGCCTGTACACGGCGAAGGAAGCGGCGGCGGAGATTGCGGAAAATGTCGGCTGCGAGGTCGTGCAGGTGCTGGGCACCCGCATCACCCTGTATAAGCCCAACCCCAAAAAGCCGGTTATCCAGCTGGACGATTGACGGATGAAACTGGGAATTTACGGCGGCACCTTTAACCCGGTGCATTTGGGACATGTCCATCTGCTGCGGGAAGTGAGAAGGCTGACCGATCTGGACAAAATCCTCGTCATGCCTGACCGCGTGCCGCCTCATAAGGCAGCGTCCGACCTGGCGTCGGGTGAAGAGCGCGCGGAGATGCTAAAGCTCGCTGTGCAGGATATCGATGGGGCAGAGGTGTCGATGCTGGAACTGGAAAAGGAAGGCAAAAGCTATACCTACCTGACCCTGCGGGAGCTGAAACGGCTTTACCCGGACGATACGCTGCACCTGATTATGGGCGCGGATATGCTGCTCACCTTCCGCGAGTGGCGCAACTGGGAAGAAATTCTCGGAAACGCCCGGCTGATCGCGGCTGCGCGGGATGACGGGGAATATGAAAAGCTGAAAAAAGCGGCGGCAGAGCTGGGAAACGCGGACGTGCTGAAAATCGAGCCGCTTCCGATGTCCTCGACGGATGTGCGGCAGGCTGTTAAAGCGGGTCAGCCGATAAATGGCATGGTGCCTGCGGCGGTCGCGCGGTATATTGCGGAGCACGGACTCTACAGGCAGGACAGAAAGGACTGAAAAATATGTGGGAACCGGAAAAAATTCCGTGGGAGGAATACGACGCCCTCGTCAAAAAGCGGCTCAAGCCTTCCCGCTATGAACATTCCATCTGCGTCATGAACCGGGCGGTCGAGCTGGCGGAGCACTACGGCGCAGACGTGACCCGGGCAAAGCTGGCAGGGCTGCTGCACGATATTATGAAGAATGTCGACCGGAAGAATATGTTGCAATTCATTGAGGATTCTGGTATAATTCTATTGTATGCGGATTTGTGCGCGCCGCAGCTGTGGCATGCCATTGCGGGCGAAGCATATATCCGTTTGGAACTGGGAATTGACGACGCCGATCTCCTTAATTCCGTCCGGTATCATACGACCGGACGGGCTGGGATGTCGCTGCTGGAAAAGGTCGTGTACCTCGCGGACCTGACCAGCGCCGACCGCGATTACCCCGACGTCAAAAAGACCCGGAAGATTGTGGATAAATCTCTGGATCAGGGTATGCTGTATTCGATGAAGTACCTGATCACAGATCTGGTGGGGGAAGGGAAGGTCCTGCATCCCGATACGCTGGCCTGTTATGACGAGCTGGTGCGGCGCGGGGTAAAGGTGGACTGACCCCGGAGCGAAAGGAAAAAGTGCATGGCTAAGGGAAACAAACAGAAAAACCCCATGGGGGTCAAAAACGGCCTGCTGCTGACGCTGTCGATCCTTCTGATCGTAGGCGGCGTACTGCTCGCGGGCTACACCTCTTTGATGAACTGGACGCCGCTGGCGGAGGTCGTGGAGACAACCGACGAAAACGGCGAGGTCATTTCGACCAGCAATGCGGTCATTGACGAGACGATCAAAACGCCGGAGACGGTCAAGGGACAGACGGTCAACTTCCTCGTCGCCGGTATCGACTACAACACCATCGACGCGACTGCGGGCGTATCCCGCGGCAAGCTGACCGACGTTATCATGGTCGTGCAGATCGACCTGAAGGAAGGTTCGGTGCGGGCACTGCAGTTCCCGCGGGACACCTTCGTCGGCTATAACCTCTCCTCGACCGGCAAGATCAACGCGATCTACGGTTCCCACGGCATTTCCGGGCTGGCGGAGGTCATTTACGACCAGTTTGCCCTGACGATCGACCACTATGTCACCGTCGACATGAACGGCTTTATCAAGATCGTCGACGCAATCGGCGGCGTTACCATCGATATCGACGAGTACTTCACCCTGGAGGGCATCACCTTCTCGCCCGGTACCCACACCCTTTCGGGCATTGAGGCAGAGAAGTTCGTCCGCGAGCGCCATTCCCGCAGCGGCGGCGATATCGGGCGGATCAACGCCCAGCGCAAATTCCTGGCGGCCCTGTTCCAGGAGATGAAGAGCCTGTCCGCCGGTGAGCTGACCAGCCTTGCATCGGTCGTCATGCAGAACGTCACCACCGACCTTTCGGTCGGCACGGCGCTGTCGCTGGTGCAGGAAATCCTCAAAATGAACACCGACAACCTCAGCTTCTACACCGTCCCCGGCACCACCGGTATGTATAATGGCCAGTCGATCTGGCGGGTCTTTAAGGACGATGTGGCGGATATCTTGAACGAGAACTTCCGTCCCTACACCGATCCGGTCCCGATGGAAGAACTGGCGGTCGACGGCATTGTCGGCGGTCAGTCGGCTTATGACACCGGCTCCGCGACCGTCACCGACCTGATCGGCGGCGACGCTGATGATAAGGCAGCATAAAAGATAAGTGAAATAACGTACGGCAGAAAGCCAAGCATAGAAAGGATGGAGCAAATGGAATCCAAGGAACTGATGGAATCGATCGTCCAGATTCTGGACAGCAAAAAGGCGGACGATATCCGCGCAATCCGGATCGGCGACCTGACCATTATTGCCGATTACTTTGTCATTGCAGCCGGCACCAGCAACACCCAGGTGAAAATGCTGGCCGATGAAGTGGAATATCAGCTGGGCCAGAAGGGGATTAAGCCCCACGCGACCGAAGGCTACCGTTCGGAGAACTGGATCGTGCTGGACTACACCGACGTCGTGGTGCACGTTTTCCTGCGGGAGACCAGAGAGTTTTATAACCTCGAGCGGCTCTGGGCGGACGGCGAGCAGATCGATATCTCCCACCTCTTAAAGAGCAACTGAGCGCAGCATCTGATACAGAAAAATCTTGCGGGGATCTTCCCGCGCTGAAGGAATGATAACAATGAGCAGCATCTATGATTTTCAGGCCATTGAAAAGAAATGGCAAAACTACTGGGACGAGAACAAAACGTTCCATGCGGAGATCGACCATACAAAGCCTAAATTCTACCCGCTGGTAGAGTTTCCCTATCCGTCGGGCGCAGGGCTTCATGTCGGCCATCCCCGCAGCTATACGGCTCTGGACGTCGTCGCGAGAAAGCGCCGTCTGGAAGGCTACAACGTCCTCTACCCGATGGGCTGGGACGCGTTCGGCCTGCCGACCGAGAACTTCGCGATGAAAAACCATGTCCATCCCGAGATCGTCACCAAGCAGAACGTCGCCCGGTTTAAATCCCAGCTGAAATCCCTCGGCCTGTCCTTCGACTGGGACCGTGAGGTCAACACCACCGACCCCAGCTACTACAAATGGACCCAGTGGATCTTCCTCCAGCTGTACAAACACGGCCTGGCCTATAAAAAGGAAATGAACGTCAACTGGTGCACCGGCTGTAAGGTCGTTCTGGCCAACGAAGAGGTCGTCAACGGCGTCTGCGAACGCTGCGGCTCTCCTGTTGTCCATAAGGAAAAGAGCCAGTGGATGCTGAAAATCACCGCTTATGCCGACAAGCTGATCGACGGCCTGGACGGGCTGGACTATATCGACCGCGTTGTCACCCAGCAGAAGAACTGGATCGGCCGCAGCCACGGCGCTGAGGTCAACTTCACCACCACCACCGGCGATACCCTGACCGTTTACACCACCCGCTGCGACACCCTGTTCGGCGCGACCTA
>CAMAJC010000099.1 GCA_945835425.1 uncultured Clostridia bacterium | reverse complement strand
AGCGGCGTGAAATTTTGACCCCGTCGCTCTGCGCTCCGGTTGACTCTCCGGGCAGTGTCATGCACAGTTTTCCTAATGTCGCCAGAGATTCGTTTTGGGATCAAGCCCTTTTCTGAAAAGGGCTTGCGGATTCCAAAGGCAGAGCCTTTGGTCGACCATCGCAATGGTCGAAATCTCCTTATGCGGAGCGCGCTCGGCAGGGGGTGAATTTTCAAAATAGTCCGGCGGACTGTTTTGAAAAGAGGGGGCAGCCTGCAAGTGAGGCTGCCCCCTGAAAACTTTCCGTTAAGCATTAGTGTTCCATAGAAATCAAAAAAATTTATTGACATATTAAAATCCCCGTATACCCAAGCGCCGGTATACGGGGATTTTTGCATATCAATAGGTTCTGCCTCTGAGTCTGGCCATCTTTTCGAGGCTCTCGTTGGCGATCAGCTCCTGCGGGAAATGGATTTCCTCCAGCATCGCCGCTGCCCGTCCGAACTCGCCGACAAAGAATGCGCTGTGCGCGTCGCTGGACACGACAACATGCACGCCCTCTTCGGCGCATTTGACCGCCAGTTTCCGGCAGTTGTCAGTCGCCGCGGGGGTATCGAAGGTGTGGTCGTTGATCTCGAGGAAGGTGTGTTCCTCCTTGGCCGCGCGGACGATCTCATCCATATCGAAGGGGACGCCGGGACGGCAGGGGTGGCCGAGGATATCGATATAGGGGTTGCGGATGGCGCCGAGGTACATTTCGGTGTTCTGGACGATGCTTCCGTCCCGGCAGCCGGGGAACATATGCAGGCTGGCGATGGCGATATCGCGGTTACGCAGGATTATTTCCCCGAGGGAAAGCCCTTTATCCTTGTCCGGTCCGAAAGGCATCCGGAAATCGTGGAACGCAAGATTGCCTTTAAAGTCGATGATATCGATTTCACATCCCGCCAATACCCGGACGCCGTGGACGACCTTCGGCAGGGCGGCGATGTTGAACAGCGGTCCCAGATCGGGACGGCCGTCATTGCCGATGGGATTGGACATCGGGCCAAAGTGGTCGGTCATGCCGATTCCTTCCAGGCCCTTTCCGTGGGCCTCCATGGCGTTTTCGCCGATGGTGGAGAATGCGTGTCCCGACGCGATCGTATGGGTATGGGGGTCGACTTTGATTTGGTACATATCTGTTTTCCTTCCTGTTTTTTCCTGTTTCTTATTATTAGTATACCACAGCAGGAGCCAAAAATAAAGCGCCGGAGCGGATTTTCATTTTTTGATGGTTTTTCGGGACTTTCGGAATTATGGTGCGGGCACTTGCAAAATCCGTGTAAATTTGCTATAATAATCATGTTAATTTTTTGCAAACTGGACAAGGTGAATATACAAATGGTTCATTTTTTGAAACACGGCAGCGAACCGGAAAAGCATCCCCGGAAAAAGGGCGCCGGCAGCGGCAGGATCGGCCTTTCCCGCAGCTGGATGATCTCTTATCTGGTCGTGCTGATCGTGCCGCTGCTGGTCAGCCAGCTTTTTTACCAACGTTCCTTTACTCTCGCCAATGAAAACGCCATGGAGGTCTGCGAGATCGCCCTGGAGCAGACGACCATCTCCCTCGATCGTGCGCTGACCGACGTGCGCTCGATCACCCGGGAGCTGATCACCCGGGAAGAGGTCGCCTCCCTGCAGTACACCGAGACGCTCACCTCCACCAAGCGCATCAAGATCGCCGATCTGAAAAAGGAAATCCTGACCAAGATCAATTTCAGCGACTATATCGACGGCATCTGCATCTTTTTTGCCCGCAGCGGCATCGGTGTCTCATCCGAGGGCTTTTACGCCTCCGAACAGATTCTGCGCCAGCAGGTCCAGACCGGCTGGGGGATATCCTATGACGCATTGCTGGAGTCAGCCGCCGAGCCGGGAGATTTTCATCTGGTCATGACCGGCAGCGGGGAAGGGCTTTCCCAGGCCGACCGGCTTTTCTCGGTGATGAGCCTGCAGTCGGCCGCAGGTGTGCCGGACGTCATGCTGGTTTGCCAGCTGGATCTTTCCCAGTTCCGGGTGCTGCTGACCTCGGATGGGGACGGTTCTTCGCCGGTCGTCTGGGCAGCGGCAGCGGACGGAACGCTCCTGACCCCGGATGGAGTCGATTCCGGGACGATGGCGGCGCTGATCGACCAGACCGCGCCCTACCTCTCCGACCGGCGGCGCAGCGACGCGATCCGCAGCGAATCCCTCGTCATCAGCACGACTCATAGCTCCGTTGCAGACTGGGAGCTGGTTTCGGCCACCTCTACCGCCTTTTATGCGGAAAAGCTGGGGCAGATCAAGGTCTGGTATCTGATTTATCTGCTGATCTGCCTGCTGGTCGGCGTAGTTATGGCAGCGCTTTTTACTAAGCAGAACTATTCGCCGGTCAAGCGGCTGTCGGCGCTGATGCAGTCGACAAAGGGAAATACGCCGCCGCAAGGGGAGTTTGAAGCATTGGAGGCCGGTCTCAGCCAGCTGCTCCAGAAAGAGCAGGACTATGAACGGGAAATCGACCGTCAGAAAAAGTCGTTGCGCTCCACCTCCCTGGTGCGGGTCATGAAGGGGACGCTCTATTCCGGCGAGGCATTCCGGGCCGTCTGCCGGGATTATGATATGCATTTTTCCGGGACCCGGTTCGGGGTGGTCGGCATTCTCGTCCGGGATTATTCCAACCTCTTTTTTGACGGCCAGGCCAAGCAGGACGAGGAGACCCAGGCGCTGGCCCACTATGTCATCGTGCAGATCACCGAGGAGTTGATCCGGGAGAAATTTGACGTCTATATCTGCGTCAGCGAAGACCGGCTGTACGGCGTGGTCTCCGTCCCCGACAGCTTCCCGGCGGAGGAATACATCGAAACGATGGCCGGCATCTGCCATAAAGCCGAGACCTTTATCCGCGAGCGGCTGGGTCTGATTTTGACCTATTATATCGCCGACCTGTCCGGCAAGGCCGGTGATCCGGACGACAGCATTCCCACCTCCATCCGGCAGGCCTTTGAAGCGGTCCAGTGGGGTTTGGAGCAGATCGTCGGCTTCGGACTTACGGAGCCGGTCATTGTCCGGCGGATGCTGGCCGGTTCCTGGCAGCCGGGACTGGAGACGGATTTTTCCGAGGTCAACCTCCGCCGCAGGCAGTATGTCGCCGCCACGGCATCCGGGGATTTTGCGGAAGCCGACCGGCTGTACCGGGAGCTTTGCCGGGTGGGCATCTTCCAGCTGGAGCACTCCTTCTCGTCGATGCGTGCCCAGACGATGGCCCTGTTCGACCTGCTGGTCAGCAGCACGCTCACCGTTCGGCAGACAAAGGAACAGGAGGAGCAGCTGCAGGGTCTGGCGTCCCGGCTGATGAAGGCGCACGACGTCCATGTGCTGGAACAGACGATTCACGAGGCGGAGGAAGTCCTCTACGCCATCAGCCACCCGCAAACCACCCCGGAGGAGGAATCCTACAGCATCCGGGTCGCGCGGTATGTGGAGGAGAATTATATGAATCCCGAGCTATCGGTCTCGATGATTGCCGACCATTTCGGGGTCAGCCAGTCCTATCTGCTGCGTGCCTTTAAAAAGGACGGCAGCGGCTGCTCCGTTTCGGACTATATCCACCGCCGCCGGGTCGATGAAGCCAAGATTTTGCTCAAATCGACCGAGGAAACGGTCGGGGATATTGCGGTGAAGGTCGGATACGCCAATTCGCTGGCGCTGATCCGCGCCTTCAAGCGGCTGGAAAACGGCGTGACGCCCAGCGCCTACCGCAGTTCGGCAGCGGAAAAATAAAATTGCAGCCTGTCTTTTGCCTGTAGCGGCGGTCTGCGACCGCCACCGAATCAGCATATCAGCAGCAGACAATGATATACCCCGGCAGCTTTTTTGAAACTGCCGGGGTTTTTAAGGAGAGGAGTATGTCAGGTATCAATGGAGGTAATCTCCGGGTAATTAGCCATTAAAGTGATAATGTTGCTTGCATCAAAGTTCTTCGGAAAGAGGACGTCGAGGTTCGCTTCGATGCAGTCGTCCTCGTAGATGTTGAGGTGGGTGGCGACAATCTGGATATTCAGGCCGGTGAGTGCGCCGGTGATCCGCTCGCGGGCGTCGTCGTCCTTTTTCATATGAATCAGGACATGGCCGACGGTGTTGTCCTTGAAGATCCGGAGGTTTTTGTGGAAGAGGTACTGGATGATGAGCAGCATCAGGGTGCTGCCGATGCCCAGCGTCCACATCCCGGCGCCGATTGCCATGCCGATGCCCAGGGTCGCCCAGATGCCGGCGGAGGTCGTAACGCCGCTGATGCCGGTTTTGCGGTTTAAAATAATGCCGGAACCGAGGAACCCGATGCCGGTGACAACACCCGCGGCGACACGGGAAACGTCGACCTGCGCGCTCTCGGTGGCGATTACGTCCAGAAAACCGAATTTCGAGATCACGACCATCAAAGCCGCGGCCATGGCGATGATCGTATGGGTACGGATGCCGGCCATTTTCAGCCGTGCTTCCCGTTCATAGCCGATCAGCAGCCCGCAGATCGCCGCGACCAGCACGCGCAGCAGATAATCGCCCTGTATCAAAAAGTGTTCCAGCATAGGTATTCTTCCTTTCTGCTTCTGCATGGCAAAAGCGGTGTCTGACAGGCGTTTTTTGACGCCTGTGCATTTTATTGAAGCGGGAGACCCGCGGATTTACGAGGTCAAAAGGGGAAAAGGCGTTAAAAATCCAGCCGGCCATGTACAGTACATGACCGGCTGCTTTTGTGTCCCGAAGTTTGGAGATCGATTATCCTTTGACGGAACCGATCATAACGCCGCTGACGAAGTATTTCTGCACGAAGGGGTAGATGATCATCATCGGGATGATCGAAACCATGATCGAGCAGTATTTGATCAGCGGGCGGAAGATGTCAACGGTATCGCCGTCGGCATCTGCGACGATCGCGTTTTCCGAGGACTGCAGGACAATCTCGCGCAGGGTCAGCTGCAGCGGATAGAGGTCGCGGTTTTTCAGGTAGATGGATGCGTTAAACCAGGCGTTCCAATGCTGGATGGCATAGAACAGAACAATAACGGCGATGATGGACTTGGAAACAGGCAGGATGATCTGGAACAGGATGCGGAAATGGCCGGCGCCGTCGATCGTAGCGGCCTCCGAAAGGGCCTCGGGGATTTCCGAGAAGGAGGTGCGCATGATGATGATGTTATAGGCGATACAGCAGCCGGGGATGATCAGGCTCCAGTAGGTATCCAGCATCTTGAGGTTTCTTACGACCATATAGGTCGGGATCAGACCGCCGTTGAAGATCATCGTAAAGGTGATCAGGAAGTTGAACGGCTTTTTCCAGTACAGCCCTCTGACGCTCATGACATAAGATGCCAGAATGGTCAGGATAGTGCCGATACCGGTCGCCGCAACGACGATGATGATGGTGTTTAAATAGGAACGGACGATGAAGTTGTTCTGCATGACCAGCTTGTAGCCGCCGAAGGTGGAATCGCCCAGGGGATACAGGATAATGCCCGAATGGGCGCTGATTTTTAACGGGTCGGAAAGTGAGCCCATCAGGACGTGCCAGACCGGGATCAGGAAGATAATGGAGAGGATCACCATTCCGATATAGTTAAAGATTGCGAAAATCTTTTCGCCCTTTGTACGTTTTAACATGGGATGCCCTCCTTTCTTACCACAGGCTTGCTTCGCTCAGCTTGCGGCTGATAGCGTTGGCAACACAGAGAATGACAAAGTTGACCAGCGAGTTGAAGAAGTTGATCGCGGTCGAGTAGCTGTAGTCAGCGTCCAGAATACCGACACGGTAGACATAGGATGCAATGACGTCCGCCGTTTCATAGGTCGCAGGCGAGTACATCAGGATCGTCTTTTCATAGCCGACGTTCATGATCTGGCCCAGACGGAGGATCAGCAGGACAACGATGGTCGAGGACAGCTCCGGCAGGGTGATGTAAAGGGTCTGTTTCCAACGTCCGGCGCCGTCGATAACTGCCGCTTCATACAGCTGCTGGTCGATGGCGGCCAGCGCCGAGATAAAGATGATCGAGTTGTAGCCCAAATGCTGCCAGATGTTGGACCCGATGTACAGGGTTCGGAACCATTCCGGCCGGGAGATCAGCGAACCGCCGGTATCTCCGAACAGTGCCGCCAGCTGGGTCAGGACGCCGTCCGCCTTGGTGAAGTCCTGCAGGATCGAAACGACGACAACGATCGAGATGAAGTAGGGCATATAGGAGATAGTCTGGGTGAGCTTTTTAAACTTAACGTTGCGCACCTCGTTTAAGCAGAGCGCGAAGATAATGGGGAAGGGGAACGAGAAGAGCAGGCCGTACAGGCTGATCAGCAGGGTATTGCGGATAACGCGCCAGCAATAAACCGAGTTGAAAAACCGGGTGAAGTTTGCAAATCCGACCCAGGTCGAGCCGAAGATGCCTTTTTTAATCGAATAATCCTGGAACGCCATCAGGATGCCGCCCATAGGAATGTAGTTAAAGATAATAAAGTAGACTATGACCGGAATGGCCATCAGGTAGACCGCTTTGTTCATCCGCCAGTCGCGTTTGATCAGCCGCCGCCGCATGGCCCGTTCTTTTTGCTTTTCGGTCATAGCTACAGGCGTTGTAGACGTCATATTGACCCCCCTGTTACTGTAGTCGTAATACGAAACCGCCGGTTTTGCGTATTATTTATAAAGAAATAATACGCTGATCAGCGGCATCGGACCTTTGATAAAAAACGGCGGAGCGAAAAACTCCGCCGCTTGCCGGAGCCGGACTGGACTTCCGGCTCCGGCATGTAAAAGGAGAACTTAGAAAACTTCTAATTTAATGGTTTTTCCCCCGCCGAAGGCGGGGAAAAACCGCACGGACACGCCTCAAAAAAGAGAAAAGCCGAAT
>CAMAJC010000098.1 GCA_945835425.1 uncultured Clostridia bacterium | reverse complement strand
ATAAAACCGCCCGGAGGCGCTGAAAATCCAGCATTTCCGGGCGGTTATTTTTATGTTCAGATTTCGGAAAAAGCGCTGACCAGCGCCGGGAGAACCTGTTTTTTGCGGCTGACGACGCCGGGCAGGACCGCGACATTCCCGTCGGTCTTTGCGTCGGGGAAGGCAGCATGGACAAGCTCCTGCGCCTGATCGCCGTAATATAGGAGATAAGTCGTTTCTTCGCGGACATTTGTCAGCATATAGAACACATCTGCCAAACCCTGGCTCATGGCCGCTTCGGGGAGATAGGGCAGCAGCAGTTCCTTGGCGGCATTGAGGTTATTCATGCTCATATAGCTGCCCTGGCCGACGCCGTAGCGGGTATCGCCCGATTTGAACACCTTGAAGTCCTGCAGGAAGACCTCGTGGGCGGATTTGCCCTTGATGTTGCCGCCGGCCTCGAACATCTGGGTCGCGAAGTCCTCGATATCGACCCCGGCGATTTTGGCAAGCTCTGCCGCGGCCTGCTCGTCGACGATGGTCGAGGTCGGGCTGCGGAACATCAGCGTGTCGGACAGGATCGCTGCCAACAGCAGTCCTGCGATCTTTTGCGGGATTTCCACCTTCTGCTCCCGGTACATGTGGAAAACGATGGTGGCGGTACAGCCGACGGGGACGTTGCGGAAATAAACCGGCGCAGGGGTCTCCATGCTGCCAATGCGGTGGTGGTCGATGATCTCGAGGATATCGGCCTTTTCATAGCCGTCGATGGCCTGGGTGCGTTCGTTGTGGTCGACGAGGATCAGCTGCCGCCGCTTCATGTTTAAGAGGTTCCGTCTGGAGAGGAGGCCTGCGTACTTGCCGCCGCGGGTGACGATGGGGAAGTAGTGGTAGCGGACCTGGGCCATGATCTTCTGCACCTCATCCAGCGGTGTGTTGAGGGAGAAGGTGAGGACGTCTTTACGCATATAGTGGCGGACAGGGGTCGCAAGGCTCAGTAGCCGTGCGGTCGAATAGAAGTCTTTCGGGGTGATGATGACGGTGCAGCCGCGCTCACTGGCCAGCTTCTGGATGGTTTTGGGGACCTTGCGCTGCTCGTCGTCCGAGCAGATGATCAGGCATCCCGCGCCCATTTCCAGCGCGCAGAACTGGAACTCATACCGGCTGGACAGGATGACCATATCCCCGGCCTCGATGAAGTCCTCCATGGCTTCGGGGTTGCCCGCAGCCAGCCCCAGCTTGCCGTTTTCGACGAACCCGTCCGGGTCGCCGGTCAGCATCTCGCCGTCCAGCACCTCGAGGATATTGCGGTACGGGGTATGGCTTTTGGCGAGAATTTTGGTGTCCAGCACGTCCATGCAGGCGTCGGAAACGTCGGTCAATGTGACGATGCCTTCCAGCGCACCCTTTTCGCTGACGATCGGCAGGGTGTCGATGTTGCTTTCGCGCATCAGCTCCCATGCCTTATGGACGCTGGTGGAGGAGTCGATACCGGCCAAATGCCGGTACTCGATATCCTGAATCTGCGGGCTGACGTCGGTGCAGAGCCTTGGCGTGCGCACGCCGAAATAATTCAGTACAAAAGCAGTTTCTTGGTTGATTTCACCGGCTCTTCTCGGTTCGGTGTCCAGCTCGCTCGACTGGTTTTTCAGGTAGGAATAGGCGATCGCCGAACAAATCGAGTCGGTATCCGGGTTCAAATGCCCGATCACAATCACCTTTCTCGCCGATTTTTCCATCTTTTTGCCTTCTTTCTTTCCCGCTTTTGAAAAAGCGGGGCAAAACTTTCCTGTTCGGCAGGCGCAGCCTGCACAAGTTCGCCGCGGCCGTATCTCACGCGGGGTAACTGGGTGAGACTGCTCGTCAGGCTCGCAGTCTTCGGACGTTTTACCACGCTCGTTTTTGCGTTTGATTATCTACTGTAACGTTTATTTGGCTGTCTGTATGTATTTTTATTTATATTCCCTGTGATTATCGGTAGGGCTCCAATGTCCTGCGGACATTACGACCCTCAGCCCGCCGCGATCTTCCCACTATCCCCGAATATTTGCAAGCCTGCAAAATATTCGGTTGGTTACAGGTGTTTACCAATACAATATGATATATTTTCCAACCGATGGGTAACGGGACAATTGACGGGACATCCGGCGGGATGAGGGCATCCCGCCCTACACGCAATCTTCGGGTGCTGTTTCACGCGATATTTCGCAAATCCGCCGTGTTTTTTATGCGGTCTCCATCAGCCGTTTAAACAGCCCGGTAATCGTCTCATTGAACAATGCCGCAAACGGTTCCACCTCCAGCGCGACCTGAACCGACGGGTTTACGCACTGATGGGGGAAGGAGTGGGCGATGGTACGCCCAGCCGCTTCGCCTTTTGTAACAGCGGTCATAGCGAAGGGGTGGGTCTGAGCCAACTCCGGGTCGAGGGCGATGCCGACGGCCAGCGGGTCATGGAGCGCACAGCCGAGCGCCTCGTACTCATGCTGAATATAATAGCATACCATCTCCGACAATGCCCTGCCCGCTTCTCCCATTTCCGCCCAGCTTTCCGCGATATCTCTCGTCAGCAGGGTTTTGAGGGTCACATCCAACCCGACCATGGTCATCGGGATGCCGCTTTCCAAGACGATTTTTGCGGCCTCCGGGTCGTTCCAGATATTCGCCTCGGCATACGGGGTGACGTTCCCGGCCACGGTCAGTGCGCCGCCCATGAACACAATCCGGCCGATTTTCCGGACAGTTTCGCTGTCTTTCCGAATGGCGGCAGCGAGGTTGGTCAGCGTCCCGGTGGGGACGAGAATGAGATTTTGACCGTATTTTTCAGCTGCTTCAAGGATAAAATCCGCGGCGGCTGTATCGCAGGGCGTGCCGCGGTGGGGAAGGGTCACGTTTCCGACGCCGTTTTCCCCGTGGACGTCCATGCACCCCTTTGAAACGGTGAAGGATTCCGCGCCGATTGCCCTTTCCGCGCCGCGGCAGACCGGGATTTCCGGTGCGCCCAGCAGCGAAAGCAGGTCGAGGGTATTGCGGACGGCAGTCTCATTGGTGACGTTGCCGAAGGAGCAGGTGACGCCGATGAGCTCGGCCTTTCCGCTGCCGAGGGCGTAGGCGATCGCCATCGCGTCGTCGATGCCGGTATCCATATCGAGAATGAGTTTCTTTTCCATGCCCATATTGATTTCCTCGCTTTCTGACAGGAACGCTGATGCGTTTGATGCGTCAGAATTTCCAGTCTTTTCCTCTGCCTTTAGTATACCGTATTTGTTTTCAAAATGCAAGGAATGTGCTATAATTGCAGAAGAAATGGTAAGGATATTTTTTCATTGCATTTTCGCGCGGAGATAAAACAATCTTAAAACTTTCCCATCTTTGTTTTTAAAACCTGTTCCATTATAATAGAAATAGAGATTTTCTGATTGATTTGCTTTCCTGCTTTTCAGGAAAATACATGAATCAGAGGTTTCGTATCAAAGGAGTGTAAACCATGGCGAATATACTGATCGTAGACGACGAAAAAGACATTGTATCGGCGCTGAAAATCTATTTAAGCGCGGAGCAGTACAACACCTTCGCGGCCTATACGGGCAAGCAGGCGCTGGAAATCCTCGCCCGGGAGGAAATCCATCTGGTGCTGATGGACATCATGATGCCGGAGATGGACGGGATTTCGGCGCTGTCCATCCTGCGGGAGAACTGCAACGTGCCGGTCATTCTGCTGACGGCGAAGTCGGAGGACAGCGACAAGATTCTCGGCCTGAACATCGGCGCGGACGATTATATCACCAAGCCTTTCAACCCGGTCGAGGTGCTGGCGAGAGTCCGTTCCCAGCTGCGGCGGTATATGACCCTCGGCGGCAACAAGGCGGTCGCTGCGCCGGGAAACCTGCGGGTCGGACCTTTTGAGATGGATGACAAGACCAAGACCCTCACCCAGGACGGCGAGCCGGTCTCCCTGACTCCGACGGAATATAAGATCATGCGGCTGTTTATGTCCCGTCCCGGGGAAGTGCTTTCCCCGAAGGAGATTTACCGCAAGGTCTGGGAGGATGAACCCTACGGCGCCGACTCCACCGTCGCGGTACATATCCGCCACCTGCGCGAAAAGCTGGAGATAAACCCTGCCGAGCCGCGGTATTTAAAGGTCGTCTGGGCGCAGGGATATAAGCTGTGCGAGAAGTGATGCGGTTTATTTGCTGTTGGGGAAAACGGCAGCTTTTTCAGTCCGGTGGCGGTCAAAGACCGCCGCTACAGCTGGAAAACTCCAGTTTTTGGGGAGAAATGTAAAAAGTCTGGCAAAGCCATACTTGCAGCTTGTCGAAACAGTTTTTGGAATCAAACATAACGACCATTTGCTTGTAGCGGCGGTCTGCGACCGCCACCAAGTCTGTACAAATTCAAGGAGTCTTTTATAGTTTCTCATAGGAAAAAGGTTGTTTGGCTGATGGCGGCTGCTGTAACTGCGGCTCATCAATAAACAGCTTTTTCGACAGTCTGGAAGACTGGTAAAGCCACACTTGCAGAAAGGAGATTGCGCAGATGCAGGATTTTATTCGGAAACCGGCCGTAAAGGCGGTCATATTTCTGGTATCGGCGGCGACGCTTGTCATGGCGGTACTGGGGATTATCGGGTTTGCTTTCTGTCTGGACTCCTCTTTTTATGAGAGTGAACCGGGCGGATCGGGCACCAGCTACATTCTGAGCAATATTTATACGGACGAACTTAACAGCGCGGCGCAGTATTTGGCTGAGGGAAGCGAAACGCGGCTGAAAGAGGTTTACAGCCCGCAGCAGACCAACCTGCGCATTTCCGCACAGGAGATTACGGCCGAGGGGACCGGCGAACCGGTTTACAGCTATGACCCCTCTGCCGAAACGCTGCGCAACACCCGCACCTATTATCTTGTCTGCCATTATGACAGCTATGGGAATCTGGAGTGGTGGGATTACAGTTCCTACAGTTCCATTTTCAGCAGCTACGAAACCGTGGATGAACCGGTTACCGACGGAGACAGCCGCCAGACGGGAAGCAAAAAATACGCCGTCACCATGGGCATTACAGCATCGCCGCAGGTGAACGACCGGATTTCGATCCTGACGGACGCCTTTACCTGGCTTTATGGCTACCGGTTTACGGTCATCTGGATGACGGTCGGTTCGATTATCCTGGGGCTTCTCTCCCATATCCTGCTGCTGGCAGGAGCAGGCAGGCGACCCTGGGTGGAAGCGGTCGTTCCCGGCTGGCAGGAGAAGGTTCCGCTGGATGTCTATCTCTGCATTTCGGTCATTCTGCAAGTGCTGGCGGTCTGCCTTTTGAATGAACTGGGAATGCTGATCGGTTACGGGCGGTCGGAATTGGTGCTGTTTTCCATGATTTTTGTGGTCGTGCTGGCGGCGTCGGCGGTGCTGTTTGAGATGCTGCTGGGGACGCTCGCGACCCGGCTGAAAATGGGAAAATGGTGGAGAAACTGCCTGATCTGGAAGCTCTGCGCATGGGCGCTGCGGCTGATCGTGCGGGGATGGAATCTGGTTTATGACCGGCTGGTCGGGAAAGTTCTGCGGGCTATCGGCGGCTTTTTCACAGCGCTCCCGATGGTCTGGCAGGGGATTCTCACGACGATCGCGATCCTCTTCCTCGAATTTTTCCTGACGCTGATGCTGATGAATACAAGCGGTTTCGGGACGCTTCTCTGGTTTCTTTTCAACGGCGCGGTCGTTTTCGGAGCAGTTTTCCTGCTGGCCCAGATGAAGCGGCTGTCCAACGCGGGCAAAAAGATGGCGGAGGGCGACCTCGATTTCCGGGTCGACACCGAAGGGATGATCCCGGTCTTTAAGGAGCACGGCGAGAACTTAAACGCCATCAGCGCGGGCATGAGCCATGCGGTCGACGAACGGATGCGCTCCGAGCGGATGAAAACCGAGCTGATCACCAACGTTTCCCACGATATCAAGACCCCGCTGACCTCGATCGTCAACTATGTCGACCTGCTCAGCAAGGAGCAGCCGGAAAACGAGCGGATGCAGGAGTATATCTCTGCCCTCCAGCGCCAGTCTGCGCGGCTCCGCAAGCTGATCGAGGACCTTGTCGAGGCGTCCAAGGCTTCAACCGGCAACCTTTCGGTCGACCTGCAGCCCTGCGAGCTGGGGGTACTGCTCTCCCAGACTGCCGGGGAATATGAGGAGCGGCTGAACGCACAGGGACTGACGCTGGTAGTCAATGCGCCCGAGGAGCCGGTCATGGTCATGGCGGACTCGCGGCATATCTGGCGGGTGCTGGACAACCTGATGGGCAACATCTGCAAATACGCCCTGCCGGGCACCCGGGTCTATATGACGCTGGAGAAGAAGGGCGACGCCGTCATGACCCTGCGCAACATCTCCCGCGACCAGTTAAACCTCACCGAGGAAGAACTGATGGAGCGGTTCACCCGCGGCGACTCCTCCCGCAGCACCGAAGGCTCCGGGCTGGGGCTGTCGATTGCGCGAAGCCTGTTGGAGCTGCAGCACGGCAAAATGAACATCCAGGTGGACGGCGACCTCTTCAAGGTCATCCTCCATATGCCGCTCATCGGCGACAAGGGCACACCCCAGCCGGTTGACCCCGAGCCGCATCTGGAGATCACGCCGATCGCAATGCCGGAAGAAAAGAAGCCCGCGGAGGATTGGGGTTCGCCCGGGAAAGCGCCTGACCCGCTGGCATGGGAAAATGTCCAGAAAAAGGCGTATCTGAAAACGCCGGCCGAACCGGCGCAGAGCGAGGCCGTCACCAAAGAGCGGCTTAAAAAAATGGCCAAAAACCCGGCCAAATGGCTCTACGGGAAACTGAAATTCATCGCCGAGAGCGAAGACGAGTGAATTAATGAAGAATGAATAATGAATAGTGAAGAATGAATAATTATGGTATGCCGCTGCGCGGCATGGATT
>CAMAJC010000097.1 GCA_945835425.1 uncultured Clostridia bacterium | reverse complement strand
GATTTTCACTGGGCGAACGCGCCGGGTAGCTTTATGTAAAATAGTGCCCTTTTATTGACCATTTAGCTTGGTTAATGAAGGGGCACTTGTTTTTGTTTTATAATAAGCTGACGGGGATAATGACAAGAAAGTTTCGCCAGCCTTTTCAAAGGCTGAACGTAACCCCTTAAACTGCCGACATAGCTGCCTGCTGCCCGGTTGTAGGGTAGGCTGTTACTGACTCTGCGCCCGCAGGCGCCCAAAATGTGCGCAATAAAAGCTTTCAATACGCACCTGCTGCCTTGTTATACCCCCAATAAAAACCCAACAGCCCTGTGAGCAACGCTCACAGGGCTGACCTACGTCCTATCGAAAGTTACAGGTTGTCGCAGAAAGAGGTAAACGCGCGTTCCGTTTCCTTTTCGGGCAGGCCGAACTGTTCCTTGCCGAGGGCAATGGACTTGATCAGGAACGCCATGTTCCGTCCGAGGACGCGCATGGTCTGCATACCTTCCTTGTCCTTGCGGACGTCGTCGGCGGAATAGCCGTGGACCATGTTCCAGTACTGGCTGGCAGCGACCGGCATCCCGGAGATGGTGAAATACTTGTTCAGTTCGTCAAAGGTCGCGGAGTTGCCGCCGCGTCTGGCCGAAACGACTGCCGCGCCGACCTTCATCGTCTTGTCGCCGGGTGTGGAGTAGAACAGCCGGTCGACAAAGCTGACCAGGGTGCCGTTGGCGCTGGCAAAATAAACAGGGGAGCCGATGACAATACCGTTGCAGGCCGCAAACTTCGGCGCAACCTCGTTGACCAGGTCGTTAAAAACACATTTGCCGGCGGTCTTGCATTTCCGGCATCCGATACATCCGCGGATGGCCTTGTTGCCGACGTGGATGATCTCGGTCCCGATGCCGTTTTCCTCGAGGGTCCTGGCGACCTCGGAAAGGGCGGTATAGGTGCAGCCGTGGGCGTTGGGACTGCCGTTGAGTAGCAAAACGTTCATACAATCTCCGTTCCTTTCTGTATGCAGATAAATATTGCCTTTATCTATATTATAAGTGACGAAACGTTATTTGTCAAGTGCCCATGAACCGCATGGACGCAAAAAGGCGAAGACCTGCGTCCCCGCCTTAAAGCTTATTCTTCAATCAGCCCGAGATGAACAAAAGCCTTGTACAGCCCGTCCTTGTCCACATCGTCGGTGACATAATCCGCAGCAGCCTTCGCTTCCGGACCGCCGCTGCCCATGGCCACACTGTAAGCGCAATACTCAAACATCGGGATATCGATCTTGGCGTCGCCGAAAGCGATCGTGTCCTTCTGATCTGCACCCAGATAGTCCAGCAGATGCTGGATGGCGTTTCCCTTGGTGATATCCTTGACGCCGATATCGCCGAACAGGGCCGTTTCGCCTGCGCCGCCCCAGGTGCCGTTCTGCATATCAGGAAACTGCGCCGCGGTGTCGAGGAAATCCTGATAGCTGTCCAGAATATAGCTGACCTTGTTCAGGTCGTCCCGGTACAGCTCGCCGCCGAAGATCATCTCGGGGAAGCATTTGCGGACGGTCGTATTGTCCGCGCCGGGTTTGCCTTTCCGGCGGCTGTATTCCTGCATGGTCGGCTGCCCGCGCTCTTCAAAATGCTCGCTGGCGAAAAGGCCGTTGTTGCTCTCCAGGTAAAATTCCAGCTTGCGGCTGTGGAGCCAGTCGACGATCCGACGCGCCTGCTCCGCCGTGATCAGCTGGTGCATGACCACATGGTCGTGGTCCTCCACATAGCTGCCGTTGCCGCCGATCATCCCGTCCAGCCCGATGTCCCAAAGGGGTTTGTACACCTCGGCTTTGCTGCGGCCGGTGCTGATATAGACCTTGTGGCCGTTTTCGCGGGCTTTCCGGATGGCGTAAACGGCGGAATCAGGGAGGTTGCCCTCATAGTCCACCAGCGTTCCGTCCACGTCCAGGAAAATGATCTTGCTCATTTCAGTTCCCTCCTAAGTCGACTTCCGTAAAGGATGAAAAGCGGTCGGCGCTGTAATAGTACAGGCCGTCGCTTGAATACACGAGCCGTTCATTGCCTCTTGCGCCGCCGGCATAGTTTACGTCGCACTGTTTCCAGCTGCGTCCTTCGGCGCTGGGCAGCAGTCCCGCAAGGTTGGCAAAATCATCGCCGCCGATGCAGGCGCCGTCCTGTATTTTCCAGAGATCGCCTTCACCGTCCCAGCCAAGCGCCTGCGCCTGTGCAGTCGTGAGGTAGTTGGGCGGCAGCGCACCGTACAGCGCCAGATAGACGATCACATCTTCCGCCGCGGTATAGGGCTGTCCCTTCTCGATGGACGCGGCGTCCCCGTCTTCCGCCGGAGAAGCGCTTTCGCCTGAAGCTCCCTTGCCCACAGCGGAAAGATCGCTCTTGACCGACGAGGTCAGGGAGGAGACCGAGTCCTTCAAAGCGCTGCTCGTTTCCGGCATCGATTCCAGCAGCCCTTCGACCTTGTCGGCGACGTCGGAGAGCACCTCCCGCACGTCGACGTCCTCCATGGCGTCGGAGATATGGGTGCCGACGACGTTGATGGCCTGGTCGGTCCATGCGTCCAGCTTTTCAAGGCTGCATCCGGTCATGGCCGCCGAAAGAAGTAATATTGAAAAAAGTGTGATCAAGCGTTTTTTCATAGATGTTCCGTCCTTTGTGTCCAAAGCTCCCTTTTATTATACAGGATTTTCATCCAAAAGGGAAGAGATAAGCGGAATTTTGTGCATTTTTCTGTGCGCAAACCAGCAGACCTCGGTAAAACCAATCTGCCGCAGCAGCTCTTCGGTTCGGTCCATTCCATATGCCATTACGGGAATGGTGTGTGCGTCCGAGCCAAGGGTGATGAGACGTCCGCCGCGCGCATAATACCTCCGCAGCAGCGCTTCATTTGGCAGCGTATCGCCGATCTTCTGCCGCAGGCCGCTGGTGTTGACCTCGAGGACGATGCCCTTTTCGATGATGATGTCAAAAAGCGTATCGATCAGCGGCAGGTACCGCTCCATCTGCACCTTCCGCCCATAATCGCCGACCACATACCGCAGCGGATAGGTGATGTGCGCCAAAACGTCAAACTGCCCCCATTTCGCCGCCTCGATCTGCCGCTGATAATAGCGGGTGAGCGACGCGTCGATCTCCTCATCGCGCATCTGATCATACCGGCCGAAATAATAATCCTCATTCCCATCGGTGTGCACCGAACCGATGACCACGTCGTACGGCCGCAGCGCCAGCATCTCCTGCGCCAGCGGGAGGTTTTCCTGCGGATCGCCCAGCTCGATGCCGCAGAGCATCCGGCAGTTTGTCCGATGGCTTTCTCTCCAGCAGACGACCTCGTCCACCGACGCGGCGATTTCTCTGCGCAGCGTGTCCGGGTCAGCGCCGCCGATCATGTCGCAGTGGTCGGTCAGGGCGAAAACGCGCAGCCCCAGTTTTTCGGCGTTTTCCAGTACGTCCGGGACTTTTTCCTGCCCGTCAAAGCTGTGCAGCGAATGGTTATGGCAATCGATCAGCATGGGATCCCATCCTTTTGTATATTTATGAAGAAACTTCGGTGAAAGGGCGTTTCCCCGAAAAGAAATTGAATAAACACCGCTTTCCCGACTTTTATTTTGCAGGTGAGTGTGCTATAATATTTCTATGTTATCACATTTTGGACATTCTTGCAAGCCCGCAGCCTGCGCTGTCCGGAAAATAACATCCACAAAAACAGGAGAAAAGGGAATCTATGCAGCTACTAAATAAATTGGGACTCAGCGGCCTGTCCCACTGCGGCAGCGTGCCGCTGGAGACCGACCGGCTGATCCTGCGCCGGTTCCGTTCGGCGGACGCTCCGGCGATGTTTCGCAACTGGGCGGACGACCCGGACGTGACCCGGTACCTCGTCTGGCGCGCCCACTGGAACGTCCAGGAGACCGAGGAGGTCATCCGCTACTGGGAGAGCCAGTACCGCCGGAAGGATTTCTACGAATGGGCGATTGTCCCGAAAAGCCTCGGCGTCCCCATCGGTTCCATCGGCGTCACCAAGATAAAAGGCATGAAAACGGTCATGGAATTTGGCTACTGCATCGGCAAAAAATGGTGGGGAAACGGCATCTGCGCCGAAGCGTCGATGGCGGTGTTGGATCTGATGTTCCACCGGGTCGGCTGCACCGGCATGATCGCCATGCACGCCCTGCCGAATGTCTCCTCCGGCCGGGTCATGGAAAAGTGCGGCATGACGCCCAAAAACTGCCCGCCGGAACCGGTGCGGACGGAAAACGGCAAGTTTTACTGCCGGGTCTATGAGCTGAGCCGGGAGCAGTTCGAGAATGTACAGGCCGGCAGGACGCTGAAACCTGCCGCGTCGCAATAAATTTGCGGTATTAGGGATAAATGTCAGGCAATCCTCCGCATCATGCTGATTGCCCGGCGCGTTCAGCCAGTTTATGCTTATCACGACCGAGGCCGTCGGCACGCGGCCGACCATCGCGAACAAAAAAGTTTTTGCCCAGCTTTTTTCAAAAAGCTGGCGAAAGGAAGGATAAATATGGATCAGAATATGGAAAAGGTCATGCGGCTGCGGATGGAAAAGACCGCGAAGAACCTCACGGCAAACGGCATGGAAACGGTCATTCTGGAACATGCCGCCGATGTTGTCCCGAAACTGAAGGAGATGATCCCGGAGGGCGCAGTAGTCGCTCACGGCGGCTCGATGACACTTTCGGAATGCGGCGTTATCGGGATGCTGAAAGAGGGCAATTACCAATACCTCGACCGCGACCGTCCCGGCATCACGCCGCAGGAACGGACAGAGTGTATGCGCCAGGCGCTCCTTTCGGACGTCTACCTTGTTTCCGCCAACGCCCTTTTGGAGCAGGGCATGATCTATAACGTCGACGGCAACGGCAACCGAACCGCCGCGACCCTCTATGGTCCTAACAAGGTGATTTACGTCATCGGCATGAACAAGATCGTCCCGACCTTCGCGGACGCGGTCGCAAGGGTCAAAAAGCTGGCCTGCCCGGCCAATACTGCTCGCCTTTCCTGCAAGACCTACTGCGCCGAAAAGGGCGAGTGCGTCACCTGCGCAAAGGAGGATTTTGCAATCGAACACGGCTGCGGCGCCGCGTCCATCTGCAACGAGCACGTCCTCATCCGCAAGAACAACATCCCCGGTCGGGTCACTGTTCTGCTGGTTGCGGAAAACCTCGGGTATTAAGCATACATATAATAGAAAAAGGGTGCATCTTTTCGTGGATGTACCCCTTTTTATACAATAAACCCCGGACGAAATGCCCGGGGTTTTCTCATGGAACTTATTTCTCGTTGAAGACCTTTTCGTTGAGGAGTTTTTCGCTCTTGGCAACGTACAGGCAGGCGGTGGAGTCGCCGACGCAGTTCAGCGAGGTGACCAGCATCTCGATGGGGCGGTTGATGGCGAGGATCAGGGTATAAGCCATCAGGGCCGCGTCGTTGGTGAAGCCGACGCCGGAGAGGATGGTGAAGAGGATGATAGCGCCTGCGCCGGGAGCGGCAGGCGTGCCGATGGAGGCGATCAGGGCGAGAACCGCGATGACGATCAGGCTGCCGATCGAGACCTCATAGCCTGCACAGCCGGCGATAAACAGGGTCGCAATGACCTGCATGATGGCGGTGCCGTCCATGTTGATGGTCATGCCCAGCGGCAGGACGAAGGAAGCGACCTGCTTGTCCACGCCCAGCTTCTTGACACAGGTGTCGTAGTTCAGCGGCAGGGTCGCGGCGCTCGAAGAGGTGGAGAAGCCGAAGAGGACGACGCTGATGATCTTCTTCATGAAGGTGAAGGGGTTCAGCTTTGCGCCAACAGCGACGTAGATCGGATAGCCGATGAACAGGTAAGCCAGCAGCAGGATGGTGGTCAGGACCATGTAGACCAGCGCGGGCTTCAGATAGTCGATGCCGTAGGTTGCGAAGGTGCGGGAGATCAGCATGAAAATCGCGATGGGAGCGAACTTGGTGACGACAAAGTTCAGGAAAACGGTGACGATGTCGTTCAGCTCCTGCAGCAGACGGCGCATGGTCGCGGTCTTCTCAAAGCCCAGCTTGTTCATGCACAGGCCGGTGGCGACTGCCAGGAAGACGACTGCCAGAACGGAGGTGTTGGAGGAGAAGGTGGTGCCGATGTTGCTGGGGACGATGTTCAGGATGACGTTTAAGGGGTTGGAGCCGGTCGAACCGGTGGTGGCGGTCAGGCCCTCGAGGTTTGCGCTGAACAGCCCGGCCTTGAAGACGATCAGGCCGACAACTGCGGCAACCAGCAGGCCGCCGAGAGAGGTCATCAAAAACCACAGAAGGGTCTTGGTGGAGATGCGGCCCAGGGTGCGGGCGTCGGAAATGGTGCCGATAGCCATGGCGATCGAGGTGAAGATCATCGGAACGATAATCAGCTGCAGCGCACGGACGAACAGCTGTCCGCCGATGTAGAACAGACCGATGGCCTTTTCAGCGCCCTGTGCGGTGATGTCCTGGAAGAAGATGTCGTTGATCTTTTTCCAAACAGCGGGGTCGATGTTCTCACGGAGCGCCATGAGGATTAAGCCGACGACAATACCGGCTGCCAGTGCGATCACCATCTGAATCGCAAGGCGATTGGGGTTGGCCTTTTTGGATGCGTTTGAACTCATGGTAGGTCTTCCTTTCAGCAGTTTTTACAAAATTAGGGGCTGTCTGCCGGAAGAATCTGGGACAGGCAGCCGCTATGCTCTACCCTATAGTTTAATCAATATTCGCACAAAATGCAAGAGTTTTTTACATTAAATCCACAATTTCATGGGGTTATTGTTAATAGAAGAGGAAAAAGCGTCGGTTTTTGTCTATTTTTACGAAACAGGAATCTGTAACCCGGTTCTCCGAAGGGTAATTCTGCCATATACTGGCCTAAT
>CAMAJC010000096.1 GCA_945835425.1 uncultured Clostridia bacterium | reverse complement strand
CTCACGTTTCATGCAAACATAATATGTGAGTTTTTCGACAGTTTGAAGCGGTACGGTGGGTTTCCATCGTACCGCTTTTTATTTTCCTATTCGATGGAAACTTTGATTAAACCGGCTTTTCTCTTTTTCGGAGACATGTTTGTACGGTTAAATCAGAGACTCCCTGTCAATCATTTCCTTCGTTAATCTTCCGGATGACCTCCAGCGGAACCTTCAGTTCCCGGTGATAGGTCAAAAGGCCGTTTTCTTCGTTTTCCACGTCGGTCAGCTGGGTGTAGCAATACCCCTGCACCAGCGGACATTTCTGCAGAGCGCCAAAAAGCTCCGCGACCTTCGCGGCATAGCCTTCCGGCGAACCTTCCTCACAGTAGCCCCAGGAGGATTTCCATTCCGACGCCTGCGGGACATATTTGACGCCGCCGAACTCGGTCACCAGAATCGGCTGACCGCGGTATTCCCAACCGCTGGCAAAGAGCGCCCTGCCTGCCGGATTCAGGGCGAGAATCGAATCCAGGTCGGCAAAATGCTCCATAAGAACCTTTTCGGTATCGGCATAATCGTGAATCGTCAGCAGATCGCCGCAGGTGTGCTCCCAGCCGTCGTTGTCCATGACCACACGGCTCCGGTCAAGAGATTTGGTCATATACAAAAGGGCGTTGCAGTGGGCCTGCTGCTCCGCGTCCACCCGGATCTCCTGGACACCCCAGGACTCGTTCAGCGGCGTCCAGGCGACAACGCAGGGATGGTTATAATTCTGCTCGACGGCTTCGGCCCATTCGGCATACATCCGGAGGGCATATTCCCGCGAATAGAGGTAAGCCGAGCCGATCTCGCTCCAGACCAGCAGACCCAACCGGTCGGCGTGGTAAAGATACCGGGGATCCTCGACCTTCTGATGCTTGCGCACGCCGTTAAAGCCCATGGCCTTGGTCAGCTCGATATCCCGGACAAAGGCTTCGTCCGTCGGCGCGGTCAGCAGGGATTCCTCCCAGTAGCCCTGGTCGAGCACCATCTTCTGGTAATAGGGACGGTTATTGAGCATAAACTTGCCGTTTTCGATGCTGACCTTGCGCATGCCGAAATAGGTATACACTTCATCGGTAAGCCCGTCTGCGCCGTAAACGCGGATGACGGCGTCAAACAGCCGCGGCGTTTCCGGGGTCCAGGCCAGGTCCTCCTGGAAGTTCCATGCCTGCAGGCCCGTCTGATCAAGGTGGACGGTGACAGCGCCTTTTCGGCTGGTCGGTACGATGCGGACCTGCGCGGCAGTGAGCTCACCGAAGGTCACGTCGATTTCAAGAGCCGCCGCTTCCTCACTGAGGCAATAAGCAAACTCCACAGCCCGGTCGTCAAACTGCGGGGTGATATGGCAGGACGACAGATGGAGCGCCTCGACCGCTTCCAGCCAGACGCTCTGCCAGATGCCGGTGGTGCGGGAATAGAAGATGCTGCGGGATTCCAGCTCCCAGAACTGCTTGCCTCTGGGCATCTCCATGTCCGCGTAATCGTCAAATGCTTTCAGCTCGATGACGTTTTCCCCATTCTCTTTCAGCGTGCCGGTGATGTCCGCCGCAAAGCCGGTTTGTCCGCCGGTATGGCTGCGGATATACTGCCCGTTCACCCAGAGGTCGCAGATGTAGTCGACCGCGCCGAAATGCAGGAAAATCTTCTTTCCTTTCATCCGCTCCGGCAGGGCAAAAGCCTTTCTGTACCAGACGGTCTTGTGGAATCCCTTGTCCTCGATCCCGGAGAGCGCCGTCTCGCAGGCATAAGGGACGGTGATTTTGCGGTCAAAGGTGTTCTCCCCGATGGAAAAGTCCCATTCGCCGTTGAGACAGAGCCAGTTTTCCCGCCGGAAATCGGGGCGCGGATACTCACTTCTCGGTAATGCTGCCATAAAAATCTCCTCACTTTTTCTATTGTCGCTGTCTGCGGCCACATAATTTTCCGCAGCGCAGACCAGTTATTCTGCCAATCTCATGATAGCACAGCGGAAAAATCCCTGTCAACATCTTTGAGGATAAACCTTACTTTTCTCCTAAATATCCCTTTTTCGTCCTGATCTGCCGCATTATGCAGCCGTTGGACGCGACGTCGTAGATCAACCGGGCGATTTCCTCTGCAGTTTTCGGCAGGCTGTCCGGCAGCTTTGTCGATTCCCAGAGAGTTCTTATATTGATATAACGCCTAATTTTTATCGCTGCAGGCCGGTACAATCTGCTGTCAGGTCTTTGAGCACCTCGCCCGCGATGATCAATCCCACAACGGAGGGCACAAAGGCGTTGCTGCCGGGGACCTGGCGGCGCTGGGTGCATTTCCGCGCGGTGCCGGGCGGGCAGATGCAGTGGGTACGGCAGCTGATCGCCATATCGTCGATCGGCGTCAGCGGCTTTTCCTTAGAATACACCACCTTGAGCTTCCGGACGCCGCGGCGTCTGAGCTCGTACCGCATGACCCGTGCCAGCGGACAGACCGACGTGTCATAAATATCCGCGACCTCGAAAGCCGTCGGGTCCATCTTATTCCCTGCGCCCATGGAACTGATGATAGGCGTGCCGACCTTCTGGGCGTTGACCACCAGCTCCAGCTTGCCGGTGACCGTATCGATGGCGTCCACGATATAGTCATACTCCCGGAAATCGAACTGCGCGGCAGTCTCCGGCGCATAAAAGGTCTTATAGGTGCGGATGACCGCGTCGGGATTGATCCCGGCCATCCGCTTCGCGGCCACATCCACCTTGTACTGCCCGACTGTCTTTCGGGTCGCAAAGAGCTGGCGGTTTAAATTGGTCAGGCAGACCCGGTCGTCGTCGATCAGGTCGACCGCGCCGACTCCGCTGCGCACCAGCGCCTCCACCGTATAACCGCCGACTCCGCCGATGCCGAACACGGCCACCCGCGCACCGGACAGCCTATCCATCGCTTCTTTTCCAAGCAGCAGCTCTGTTCTGGAAAACTGATTCAGCATATGCTCCACCTTTCCTCTATACCTGATACAAGCCGGTGCGTTTTCATTTCGCACCGGCTTTTTCATTTTTATTCCTGTGTCTGCACCGGCAGCGTCTTATTCATGCTGCCCATTTTATATCCGCCCAGATCCAGCGTCACATAGGTAAACCCCAGCTGCTGGAAATACGCATGGATTTCCCCGGCGGTATCCTGCCGGAGGAGTTTTGGAAACTGTGCAGGATCGATTTCGATCCGGGCGATCTTGCCGTGAATCCGCACCCGCACCTGATGGAAACCGAGGTCCAAAAGCCGCTGCTCCGCCTTGTCCACCATCGAAAGCTTCTCTTTGGTGATCAGTTCCCCATAGACAAACCGGGAAGAGAGGCAGGCAAAGGACTGCTTGTCCCAGGTCGGAAGGCCGATCTCTTTGGACAGCGCGCGGATATCTGTTTTGGTCAGCCCGGCTTCCCGCAGCGGACTTTTGACCCCCAGTTCCGCTACAGCGATCAGTCCCGGACGGTAATCGCCGTTGTCGTCCATATTGGAGCCTTCGGCGATATAGGGGATCCGCGCTGCCGGGCAATCCCGCCGATTTTCGTAAACAACTCTTTTTTGCAGAGATAACAGCGGTTTTTGGGGTTATGGTCAAAACCTTCGATCGAAAGCTCCTCCGAATCGCAGATGATATGGACAATGCCCTCCTTTTCGCAGAAGGCCTTCGCTTCATTCAGCTCCCGCTCCGGAAAGGAACAGGAACGGGCTGTGACCGCGATTACCTTATCTCCCAGCAGGTCGTGCGCCGTTTTCAGCAGGAAGGTCGAATCCACGCCGGAAGAAAACGCCACCGCGACGCTGCCCAGCGACCGCAGGAAAGACTGTAAATGCGTATATTTTTCCTGTATTGTTTCCATATTCAATCTCCCACTTTGCTCAGAAATCTCTGATTGAACCGGCTTTTCTCTTTTCGGAGAAAAAGCCTTTAAGCAGAGTTTCCTTACGCCTCTTTTCCCTCCTGCGGGATGATCGGCTCCGTAAGCAGCCGGCGGTAATAAGCCCGGGCCTGATACAGGGCCTGCACCGGGTTGTTGCCGAGGACGCGGTCTTTGACGATCAGCGTCGTCGTATACCCTTTGGCGTACTTGTAAAACAGGCTGTCGTGGCCGCAGCAGAGGCCGATAACGACGTTTAAGTCGACCTTTGCTTTCGCCAGCAGCTTGGCCTGCAGGATCGGGTTGCACATGACGTTGCCGGTGACGCAGGTGTACTCCGGTGCGACCCCGATGCCGGTTTTCGGCAGGGAACCGACCTTGCAGGCGGCACCATAGACCTCAAAGCCGTTCAGCCGCAGAATCCTCGCAAAGATACGCGCTTCCTCAATCAGCCCGGCGCAGGTCGCAATGCCGATTTTCTTTGCGCCGATCCGGTGGGCAAATTCCATCGTCTCTTCGACGCGGGTATATTTCCCGTAAAAGCCGCCCTCCACCTCGGCGGAAGCGATCGCGACTTTGTTGTTGGCGCGCTGCTTGTACAGCTTGAGAATCTCGTCGATCTCCTCATCGGTCAGGGCGGTCGTCAGGCAGAACTCCGGGTATTCGCTGTTTCGCTTGCTGCAGTTGATGACGCCGCAGTCAACGCAGCTTCTGGGATAAACGCTTTCCTTGGTCTTTTCCGTATTGTTCATGGAAAATCTTCCTTTCTTTACTGAGCCGTATAGATTCATTGCGCTGCCCGGTAAGCCTGCAATGCCGCTTCCACCCGGTCCAGCGCTTCTTTCAGCTGGCTTCTGGGGCAGCCGAAATTGAGCCGCACAAAGCCCTTTTGTCCATAATCTGCGCCGTTGTTGAAGCGGACGCCTGCCTTTTCCTTAAAAAATGCAAAGGGGTCTTCGATACCGGTATCCCGCGCATCAATCCAGGCGAGGTAGGTGCCCTCGTTGTGAACGACCCGCAGTCCGTCGATTCCTGCGATCCGGCTTTCGAGATAATCGCGGTTTTCCCGCAGGTAATCCCGCAGTTCCTCCTTCCATTCGTCACAGGAGCCGTCAAAGGCCGCATGCAGCGCCTCAAAGGACAGGGCGTTCGGTGTGGAAAAGAGACCGAGACTGATATCCTGAAAACGCCTGCGCAGTTCCTGCGAAGGGATGATGGCGAAGCCGGAAGGCAGAGACGGGATATTGGCGATCTTTCCGGCGCTGGAGAGGGTGATGCTGTAGTCTTTCACCCGGTCATTCAGGCTGAAAAACGGGATATGCTCCCCTTCCAGCGTCAGCTCGCAGTGTATCTCGTCGGAAACGACCAGCAGATGATGCCGCTCGGTAAACGCTGCCGTCTGCTCCAGCTCGGCGCGGGTATACACCCTGCCCACCGGATTATGGGGATTGCAGAGCACCAGAACGCCGGTATCCTCCGTCACGGCCTGTTCCAGCGCGTCAAAATCCATCTCGTAATGCAGGTTTTTCTCCTTCATCGGCACTTCGATCACACCGGTGTGGGCCTCGCGGGGCAGCTTGCGTATAGATCACCGCCACATCCACATACCCCTCCAGCGGATGGAAGGTATTGATCGACGCGATATTGACCGCTCCCATCAGGTCGATGATGCCGACCAGATAGGCCAGCGATGTATTTTTGAGGATATTGACCACGATGTTGCCCAGCTCCGGCAGCGCGATATGAAACGCCTGCGGCAGGATAATCCGGACAAAGGTCTGCCGTTTGTTCATGCCGATGGAATAAGCGGCCTCCGTCTGCCCTTTTTCGACGCCGAGGACCGCAGCGCGGATCAGTTCCGCGAAAAAAGCAGAGTTCATAACCGAATAGGCAACTGCGACATAATTGAACAGATCCATCCGGTTGATGTCAAAGTGAAAGAGCGTCAGGCAGATATTCCGAAAGAAAAACGGGATTGCAAAGAAGATCGCCAGCAGCAAAACGTTCGGCGGCGTCGCGCGCAGAAAGGAGGTAAAAATAGTGGCAATCTGCTCCAACACCGGCACCCGGTAAATGCGGATGACCGCCAGCACCATCCCCAACAGCAGCCCAAATAAAGTGGAAACCGCCGCCACCTTCAATGTGACCGGCAGATATTTGATGATCTGCGGAAAATAATCCACACACCGGCTGAATCGAAAGAAATCCATGAACGATACCCCGCTTGTTTTTGTCAGTTCTCTTTATAGGGGTCGACCGAATAATCCGCGCCGTACCACTGGATGGACAGCTCGGACAGCTTTCCGTCGGCACGAAGCTGCTTCAGCGCCTCGTCCACCCGGTCGCGCAGCCGGGTTTCGTCCAGGTTAAAGAGGATATAGGTATCGGAGGCCATGATCGTTTCGCCGACCGTCGTGAATTTGGCGTTGTAGTTTTCGTTTATCCGGTCGACGTTGCGCTGCACCATCGTCGCCGCGTCCAGCTCGCCGTCCTCAAACATCGGGATGACGACCGAATAGCCGCCGGTCGCGTATACAAGGTTTACCTTTGCGTCGGGATGGGTATTGTTATAGGTCTGCCAGAAATAGTCGTCGCTGCCGCCGGCCGCTTTGACCCAGACGTTCTTCCCGGCCAGGTCGTCCAGAGAATCGATTCCTTCGGCATTGTCCCAGGTGGTCAGGTTCTGGGTATAGGTGAGGTAGTATTCGTTGGTAAAGAGGTATTTTTTCCGGCGTTCCTCGTTGTCTTCCCACCTTTGCAGCGAAGCGTCGATCTTATCGGTCTCAAGGGCAAGCAGCGCATCGGTACTGGAAATCGAGGTGTACTCAAAAATGTACTCCGGCAGCAGCTCGTCGATCAGCTTGAGCATCTCCGGTTCATAGCCGGTATACTCCCCGTTTTCGTCCAGGAAGGAGTCGGGGTTGGAGTCGTTGTTGACCGAGATATAGATCGTGCGGGGATTTTCAGCGGTAGGCTCATCTGCCGCAGCCGAAGCGCCGCTTTCCGAGGCGCTGCCCTGTGAAGCGGTACTGCCGCAGCTCACAGCCGAAGCAGCC
>CAMAJC010000095.1 GCA_945835425.1 uncultured Clostridia bacterium | reverse complement strand
GCCGCGTAACCCCTAAAAACTTCCGATTACTGCTTATTACCCAGTTAAAGGCGTGGGTCATGTCCTACTCTGCGGCCGCAGCCGCCCAAAACATAATCCAAAAAAATAATTCCCAAAACTCAACAGAGAGGAATGTTATAATGAAGGAAATCATTCTGGCCAAGAACGGCGAGATTGCCCTGAAGGGCTTAAACCGCAGGAAATTTGAGGAAGTGCTGATGCGCAACATCAAATGGCGGCTGCGGGAATTTGGCCCGGTGAAGATCACCTGTATGCAGTCGACCATCTACATTGCCCCGGAGGACTGCGATTTTTACGATTTTGACGGCGCGATTGCGGCGCTGCGCAACGTTTTCGGCATCGCGTCCATTTCCCGGGCAGCAGTACTGGAGAAAAACATGGACGATATCCTTTCCCACGTCTGCGACTATGTGGAAAACGACCTGTTCGACGCTCGTTCCTTCAAAGTCGAGGCCAAGCGCTCGGACAAGAGCTTCCCATTGAAATCGCCGGAAATTGCGGCGGAGGTCGGCGGAAAGATTCTCAGCCGGTTCCACCGCCTGAAGGTCGACGTCCATAACCCCGATGTGACCGTCATGGTCGAAATTCGGGACAAGGGCGCGTATATCCACGCAGGCTCCATCCCCGGACCGGGCGGTATGCCGGTGTCCTCGTCGGGCGAGGCAATGATCCTCATTTCCGGCGGCATCGATTCGCCGGTCGCCGCATATATGATGGCAAAGAGAGGGCTGGCTCTGTCGGCCATCCACTTCCAAAGCCCGCCTTATACCAGCGAACGGGCACTGGAAAAGGTCGTTTCCCTCTGCGAGGAACTGACCCCGTACACCGGCCGGATTCCATTTTACTGCGTTCCCTTTACGGAACTGCAGGAAGCCCTCAAGGAGCACTGCCCGGAGGAACTGTTCACCGTCATGATGCGGCGGCTGATGATGAAGATCGCCACCCGCATCGCCGAGCAGAAGGATATCAAGGCCCTCGTCACCGGCGAAAGCCTTGCGCAGGTCGCTTCCCAGACGCTGGACGCGCTGCACTGCACCGATAACGCCACCTCGCTGGTGGTGCTGCGGCCGCTGATCGGCATGGACAAGGGCGAGATCATCAAAATCTCCCGCGAGATCGGCACCTTTGACACTTCCATCCTGCCCTATGAGGACTGCTGCACCGTCTTTACGCCGAAACATCCCTGCACAAAACCCAAGCTGGGAGTGCTGGAGAAGGCTGAACAGCGGTTTGATTATGAGCCGCTGATCGAAAAAGCAATCGCCGGGACGGAATTTCGGATGATCACCGGCTGATCGATACGGCACGCCCAATTATCACGCACTTTATGAGGTATGAATCTGCATATGGAAAATCTGGTGGAAAGCCTGCAGGGGCTGAACACTTTATTACAGGATAAAAAGAAAACCGCCGCTTTTTCCGAAGCGGCCGCTGGCCAGGCGCGTCCCAGCGGCGTCTTTTCCGCCGCGGTTACGGCTGCTTCCGTTTCAAAGCGCATCCGCTGCACGGAAGGGAAAAAGGCGCGCAGGCTCCCAGCCGCCCTGACCAGAAAGTACGGCGCGGTGTCCAGAGAGGCGGCGATCGTCGGAGCGATGCAGGCAAGGCTTGCCTGCGGCTGCGACTGGGGCGTGTCCATGACCGGGATGGGCCTTCTGCCGACGCCGATGACCGGCGACCCCGTCGAGGACGGCAGCACCGATACCTCGGTCATCTACATCGCCGTGACCAATGGCAAAAAGGCCGCGGTCCAGCAGCTGGAATGTCCGTCCGACCTGCCGGACGACGCCCTCAAAAAGGCGATGACCGCCAGAGCCGCGGAGGAAGCAGTCAAGCTGCTGCGTGCCCTGATTGAGAAAGAACCGTCGGCAGCGGCGCTGCTGGAAAGCACCGGACGGCTGCGGAAATATGCCCAGTCTCCGGCCATGGCGCTGCTTCGGGGAATTCTCCCCTGGAAAGGCGACGGGATGGGGGATATCGTCCTCAAAACCGCGCTCATCGCGGCAATCGCCGCCGTCATTTATACCGGCAGTATGTCCGCCGCCGAGCGGATCGCCGTCAACCATACGGCCCAGAGCATCGAGAACGCGGTCAGCGTCTATACCGAACCGCCGACCAGAGCCGAAACCGACGGATTACCGGACGGCTACTCCGCCAAATTCGCTGCCCTTTACGCCATCAACCCGGACGTCAAAGGCTGGCTCACCATCCCCGGCACCAATATCGACCTGCCGATCATGCAGGCACAGGACAACGATTATTATCTGTCCCACGACCTCTACGGCGAAAAGGACCCTTACGGCCTGCCGTACATCGACTACCGGGTGCCGGTCGAACCGGACGGAGCCTGGGCGAAAAACACCCTGGTCTATGGGCACAATATGAACGCCGGGTATGTGTTCCATGAGCTGATCGGCTACCGGGACGCGGCGTTTTATCAGGAACACCCGTTTCTGACCTTCGACACGGTTTATAACGAGAGCCAGTGGGTCATCTTCGCGGCATTTGAGGCCAACACCGATTTTAACCGCGGCGAAGTCTTCCAGTATTTCAACTATGTGATCTCCACCGACCCGGAAAAGGCCCAGTGGTACATCGACGAAACCACTTCCCGCAGCTATTTTACCAACCCCGTGGACGTGAATACCGACGACACCTTCCTCACCCTCCAGACCTGCTCCAACAACGCGACGGACACCAAGCTCTGCATCGTTGCCCGCAGGCTGCGGGAAGGGGAGAGTGAAGCGGATTTCGATTTTTCCTCCAGCGTAAACAACACCTCCCGCGTCCGGCCGAAGTTTTATTGAGATGAGCCGACCGGGATGACGTACAGAAAGGATGGATCTTTCCCATGAAATTCTTTTTCAAAAACTATTGGATGCAGGTGATCGCCCTCTGTGCGGCGTTTTTTGTGGCGGCGCAGGCGCTGGGACTCGTGCTCTCGGACGTCGAGGGCACCGGCCGGCTTTCGACCGCATCGACAGGGACGAGCACTCCCTCGGAGCCGGAAAGCGGGGAAGTGTCCGAGCCTTCCTCCGAGGTGAGCTCGGAGGTGCCGTCTGAGGAGACCTCCGACCCGCTGGATGAGCTGTATACCTCCACCGACTGGGAGGACGGCGATTCCCCGTTCCAGAGCACGTCCGGCTCCGGCTACACCGGCAGCACCAGCATGGGTACCGGCAGCGCGGGCAGCAGCAATAGCGGCAGCACCGGCTCGACCGGCTCCGGCAGCTCCACCGGTTCTTCCGGCAGTTCCTCCGGTTCGGGCAGCAGCGGTTCTTCTTCCAATACCGGCAGCAGTTCTTCCTCTGATCCTGCGTCTTCCGAGCCTGCGTCTTCCGCGCCCTCGGAAGGTCCTTCCGGCGGTCCCGTCATCGACGGCAACTATGACGACGGCGGCACGACCGACCCGACCGGCGGTTCCGGTTCCGGTCCCAGCAGCTCCGGCTCCGGCTCCGGTTCGACCCTTCCTTCGGGTGAAGACCCCGGTGAAAGCGCCACCAATGACGGTCCCGGCAGCGGCTCCAGCGAAGTCATCACCGCGCCCTCGGACGACCATCCGGGCGAAACTGCCACCAACAAAGGCCCCGGCGACTGATTTTATCCCCTTACATAAAGTTTTGCTTTGATTGGTGAAAAGCTCTTGACTTGGAGTCCACTCCATGTGCTATACTGATAACAACCGACGTATCTGAAGGTACGTCCGCAGCGGAAAGCTGCCCCAAGATGATTTGGTGAAGGATGCCACGAAGGCATGAGACTGCCCGGAAGGACGGTCTGGTCTTCGTGGCTTATTTTTTGGGAATCGCTGATTATATGGTTTTCCCCGCCGAAGGCGGGGAAAACACCGCAGGAATACGCTTCCGGAAAAGGAAAGCCTGAACAAATCAGAGTTCTTTTAGATTGATGACAGGAGGTTGCGGATAAATGGAACTGACAGAGAAAAAAGCGCGGTTAAGCGCATATTTTGCGGAACATAAAAAAGTGCTGCTGGGGTTTTCCGGCGGCGTGGATTCGGCATTTTTGCTGGCTGCGGCAAAAGAAGCCGGTGCGGAGGCGGTCGCCTGTTTTGTCAAAACGCCTTTTCAGCCGCAGTTTGAGCTGGAAGATGCCCAGCGCCTGGCGGATCAGTTGGGAGTAGAGCTGCATGTGATCCCCGGCGACCCGCTTTCCAGCCCGCAGGTCATCCGCAATGACCCGCGCCGCTGCTATTACTGCAAGCAGATCATCTTTTCCACCCTGCGCACCTATGCCGATGAGCTGGGCGCGACCCTGATCGACGGTACCAACGCCACCGACCCCGAGGACGACCGCCCGGGTATGCAGGCGCTCAGGGAACTGTCGGTGCAGTCGCCGCTGCGGCTGTGCGGATGGGGAAAGGCGGACATCCGGGCAGAGTCCAACCGGATGGGGCTGTTTACCTGGGACAAGCCCAGCTACGCCTGTCTCGCGACCCGTATCCCCACCGGAACGCCGATCGACGCGGAGACGCTGCGCCGGGTCGAGGGCGCCGAGGATGCGCTTTTCTCCCTCGGCCTGTCGGACTTCCGGGTGCGGGTATTCCACGGCGCGGCGCGGATTCAGCTGCCGGAAAGCCAGTGGCATATAAGCGAAGCGCTGCGGGAGGAGATCGTCCGGAAAGTGGGCGCGTATTTTGATACGGTGCTGCTGGATATGACGCCCCGGCAGCCTCGGGAATAAGGGGGAAATACACTTTGACTACGAAAGAAATTTTGCAGGCGGTGCAGCAGGGGAGTTTAAGCCCGGAGGAGGCGGCGCTGCAGCTCAAACTCGAGCCTTTTGAGGAGATGGGCTTTGCCAAAATTGACCACCACCGTGCTCTGCGCCAGGGCAGCGCCGAGGTGATTTACGGCGCCTCCAAGACCCCGGAGCAGATCGCGTCCATCGCCGCGGCCATGGCGGCTCACGGCGGCAGCAACATCCTCATCACCCGGATGCACCCGGAAGCGGAGGAGACCGTCCGCGCGGCCAACCCCGACCTCTGGTACGACCCGCTTTCCAAAATCGGCATCGTTCATAAAAAGGACTTCACCGACACCGACGGCTATATCGTCGTCGCATCGGGCGGCACCTCCGACCAGCCGGTCTGCGAGGAAGCGGCCCTGACAGCGGAAGCGCTGGGCAACAAAGTCGTGCGGCTGTACGACGTCGGCGTCGCGGGCTTGCAGCGGCTGCTGAGCAAGCTGGACGTGCTGATGCAGGCCAATGTGGTCATCGCGGTCGCCGGGATGGAAGGTGCGCTCGCCAGCGTCATCGGCGGCCTGGTCGACTGCCCGGTCATCGGCGTGCCGACCTCGGTCGGGTACGGAGCGAGTTTCGGCGGGCTGTCGGCCCTGCTCAGTATGCTCAACAGCTGCGCCAGCGGCGTCAGCGTCGTCAACATCGACAACGGCTTCGGCGCGGGCTTCCTCGCCAGCCGCATCAACCACCGGACAGGAAAAACGGAATAATCCCCAATCAATCAGAGCTTCCTGAGAATAGAAAGGAATATGAACATGAAAACACTGTATCTCGAATGTAAAATGGGCGCGGCAGGCGATATGCTGATGGCTGCGCTGTCGGAGCTGGTCGACGCAGACGCGTTCGTCGCCAAAATGAACAGTCTCGGCATCCCCGGCGTCAGCGTCCAGCGCCAGACCGCGTCCACCTGCGGCATCACCGGCACCCATATGCAGGTGCTCATCAACGGCGAGGAGGAGCTGACCGAGGACGTCCATCTGGCGCTCCACGCGGCCGGTGAGGAGCACCATCACCATGCGCATACGCATGAACATGAACACGAACATGAACATGAGCATCATCACGACCATGACCACGAGCATGAACATGAGCATCATCATGACCATGAGCACGAACACGAGCATGAGCATACCCATGACCACGAGCATCACCACCATCATCACCACACCGGCCTTGCGGAGATTCAGCATATCGTTTCTCATCTGGACGTTTCAGAAAAGGTGCGTGCGGACGTGCTGGCGGTTTACAACCTGATCGCCGAGGCCGAGAGCCACGCCCACAACTGCCCGGTTGACCAGATCCATTTCCATGAGGTCGGCAATATGGACGCGGTCGCCGACATCACCGGCGTCTGCATTCTGATGGAGATGATCGGCGCGGACAAGGTGCTGGCAAGCCCGGTTCATGTAGGTAGCGGTCATGTCCACTGCGCCCACGGTATCCTGCCGGTTCCTGCGCCTGCGACGGCGTACCTGCTGCAGGGCATTCCCAGCTACAGCGGCGAGATTCAGGGCGAGCTGTGCACGCCTACCGGTGCGGCGCTGCTGCGGCACTTTGTTTCGGCTTATGTCCCGATGCCGGTCATGGCGACCGAGAAGATCGGGTATGGCGTCGGCCGCAAGCAGTTTGCCGCCGCCAACTGCGTCCGCGCGTTCCTCGGCGAGACGGAATCGGCGGGCGGGATCGCCGAGCTGTCCTGCAACATCGACGATATGACCGGTGAGGAGCTGGGCTTTGCGATGGAGCAGCTGCTGGAGAGCGGTGCGCTGGACGTTTTCACCCAGGCAATCCAGATGAAGAAAAACCGTCCCGGCGTGCTGCTGCGCTGCCTGTGCAAACCGGAGGACGCGGAGAAGTTTGCCCGGCTCATCTTCCGCTACACGACCACCATCGGCGTGCGCAAAACCCAGTATGACCGCTACACCCTTTCCCGTCAGGAGGAAACGGTGGAGACGCCTTTCGGCCCGGTCCGCGCGAAGGTTTCCGAAGGGTACGGCGTGACCCGGAAAAAATATGAATATAACGACCTCGCCGAAATTGCCCGCAGAGAAGGGCTGTCGGTCGGCCAGGTGAAGGAAGCCATCGAATAATAACAGATAAGTCAAAAAGCTGCAAACCTCATTTAGAAGTTTGCAGCTTTCAGCTTGTCGAAAAAATATTTT
>CAMAJC010000094.1 GCA_945835425.1 uncultured Clostridia bacterium | reverse complement strand
ATAGATTCTAAAATGTGGGAGGCGGTCAAATGGAAGAACTGAAACAGATTTTGCGGGACAAACATATCCAGGTCACACAACAGCGGCTGGAGGTGCTCAAAGTCCTGCGGGAACTGAACACCCACGTTACCGTTGACGACGTCGTCTCTGCCCTCAAAAAGAAAGAAATCACGCTGACGCTGGCCAGTGTATACAACATCCTTGGAATTTTTGAAAAGAAGGGGCTGATTATGAAGATCGCAGCGGCCGGAGAGCCGGTCATCTTCGACGTCAACACCTTCCCCCATTTTCATATCTGCGACAGCGAGACCCGCGAGGTCAGGGATTATATCGACGACGAGCTGATGCAGATGATCAGCGATTATCTGCAGAGCCACCCGGTCGAAGGGCTGGCAGTGGAACGAATCGATTTAAACCTCATCGGACGCAACATATAAACAAGAAACGCCTGCCATCCAATCCCGGATGACAGGCGTTTTTGCCTATTAAACAATGCTCAGCTTCTGAACGCAAAAGTATCGTTTGCCTGATACCGGCCGCCGAGCTCGGACGCGGTCTTGCAGAAATGGGCGTAGCGGCTGCCGGACTGGCGGTCCGCCACAGGGTCAAAAATGTACGCTTGTCCGTTCAGCGTGACCGTCACCCAGCTGGAGGATTTGCCGGTGCTCAGGGACGCGTCCTGATAGACGATCCCCTCGGTCACCTCGCAGTCCAGGCCGACCGACCGCAGAAGCGCTGCGAGCGCGGCTGCAAAGTGCTCCTCCGTCCCCTTTCCGGTCTGGAGCAGAACGCGGGCGTTGTATTCCGGACCGCCGAAATACAGGTCCATCAGCTGATCCATCGTCATGCCCGTGGTGTCGACAATCGTCTTGTCGCTCACGCCGTAAGCCGCCTTGTCCAGCAGGTAATCATAGACCGTTTTGACCTGGGTGAAGGTGTCCATCGACCGGGTCAGGTTACCCGCGGTCCAGTCGGATACCAGCTTGTTCAGGCTGCTGTCGGTGGTCGTCTGCGGGTAGAGATTCTGAGCGTTTAAGAGGGTTTTTGCGCCGCTGAGGTCAGCGTCCGCCGAAACAGGCGGTGTGCCGTTTTGCAGTGCGCCGGAGGATGAGAAGGTGTAGCTGATGCCGCCGATTGTCAGGCTGCCGGTCTGCATGACACCGTTTCCGTCCATGTAATACCATGCGCCGCCGGTGTAGACCCAGCCGGTCTGCATCACACCGCCGCCATTTAAGAAATACCATTTGCTGCCCTGCTGCAGCCAGCCGGTTTTCATGGCGCCGCCGCCACCCAAGTAGTACCAGCTGCCGCCGATCAGCTTCCAGCCGGTCTGCATCCGGCCATCCTCGCCGAGGTAGTACCAGCTGCCGTCGATCTGCTGCCAGCCGCTCTGCATGACCCCATTGGCGTCGAAATAATACCAGCAGCCGCCGTTTTTCTGCCAGCCGGTCAGCCGCTCACCGCTGCCGGGCATCAGATACCAGCTGCCGTCGATCAGGTGCCAGCCGGTCTGCATTACGCCGTCCTCGCTGAACAGATACCACTGCCCATCAATCGGCACAAAGCCGCCGCTGGCGTAACTGCCGTCGGCGTAGCTGTACTTCCAGCGCGCTTCACTGTACGGTTCCCAGTCAGCCGAGACCGTCACCGAAAAAGCAGCCGCCGAAACGGCTCCGGCCAGCAGAAGCGCCGTCATTTTTTTCACATTTTTTTTCATTTTCTTTTCCCTTAATGTCTTGAAAACCCGGCAGATGCGTCTGCACAGCCGTCGGTTTCCGGGTTTGCGTCGTCGCAGCGGTCCTCCTCGCGCGGAAAACTGCCGCATAAAAAGCGGGTCTGCCCGGACGGACAGACCCGCAGGGAATAAACAAAAACGCTGTAAATTAGTGTACGATAAGGCTTTCGCCGGTCATTTCCTTCGGCTGGTCGATGCCGAGGATTTCCAGCATCGTGGGCGCGAGGTCAGCCAGCTTGCCGCCCTCTTTGAGGCCCTTGCAGTCATAGCCGACCAGGATCAGCGGGACAAGGTTGGTGGTATGGGCGGTGAACGGAGAACCGTCCGGCTCATACATCTTTTCCGCGTTGCCGTGGTCAGCGGTGATCAGGACAGCACCGCCCTTTGCGAGGATAGCGTCGACGGTTCTGCCGACGCAGGTATCGACCGCTTCAACAGCCTTGACAGCAGCGTCGAAAATGCCGGTGTGGCCGACCATGTCGCAGTTTGCCCAGTTGAGGATGATGGTGTCGTACTTGTCAGACTCGATCGCCTCAACAACCTTGTCGGTGACTTCGTAGGCGCTCATCTCGGGCTTGAGGTCAAAGGTGGGAACATCGGGAGAAGGAACCAGGATGCGGTCTTCGCCGGGGAAGGTGGTCTCTTCGCCGCCGTTGAAGAAGAAGGTGACGTGGGCGTACTTCTGGGTCTCGGCGATGCGCAGCTGGGTCATGTTATGCTCGGCAATGACTTCGCCATAGGTCTTGGTCAGCGCTTCGGGAGGATAAGCGACCTCGACGTTGGGCATAGTCGCGTCGTACTGTGCCATGCAGACGTAGTGGAGCTTGAAGAAGCCTTTCTTGCGCTCAAAGCCGGTGAAATCGGGGTCAACATAAGCGCGGGTGATCTGGCGGGCACGGTCAGGACGGAAGTTGAAGAAGATAACGGAGTCGTTTTCCTTGATCATTCCGTCTTTGTCGATAACGGTGGGCAGCATGAACTCGTCGGTGACGCCGTTTGCGTAGCTGTCCTCGATTGCTTTCACAGGGCAGACACCTTGCACGCCCTCGCCGTAAACCATCGCGGCATAGGCCTTCTCGACGCGATCCCAGGCATTGTCACGGTCCATGGCGTAGTAACGGCCCATAACGGTGGCAACCTTGCCGACGCCGATCTCGTCCATCTTCGCGCACAGCTCTTTCATGTACTCTGCCGCAGAAGAGGGCGGAACGTCACGGCCATCGAGGAACGCATGAACATAAACCTTCTCGATGCCGTTATCCTTTGCCATCTGCAGCAGGCCATACAGGTGCTCCTGATGGGAATGGACGCCGCCGGGAGAAAGCAGACCCATCAGGTGCAGAGCGCCGCCATGGGCTTTTACGTTCTCGATCGAATGGACAAGGGCGGGATTCTTGGCGAAAACGCCGTCCTGGATGTCCTTGGTGATTTTGACCAGCATCTGGTAAACGACGCGGCCTGCGCCGATATTGGTGTGGCCGACTTCCGAGTTGCCCATCTGGCCGTCCGGCAGGCCGACAGCAAGGCCGGATGCCGCGATCAGCGTATTGGGGCAGGTCGCAAACAGCTTGTCCAGATTGGGGGTATTTGCAGCAGAAATTGCGTTGCCGTAATCAGACGTATTTTTACCAAAGCCGTCCATGATCAGCAAAGCAACAGGTTTCTTAGCCATTGGTATTCATTCCTTTCTTCCGCTTTTGAAAAAGCGGAACCAAAACTTTCTTGTTCGCGATGGTCGCCCGCGTACCGACGGGCTCGGCCCGGAGGAACGGACGCCAGGCGAACGCGCCGGGTAGGTGCCAGAAATATTGAAGCTCCTTTGGCATTGAGGAAAACAGTTCTGGTATCTATGCTGCAGCGGCGATCTGTGATCGCCACCGGCATAAGATAATACTTGTTTTCCAACCTTATACAGATGATTTATGGAAGCTCTGATTTATTCGACTTCCAACCTTTTTAGAGACGTATTCAGGCGGTTTTTCCCCGCCTGCGGCGGGGAAAAACCATTAAATCAGAGGTTCCTTTATTCCTTGATATTTGCCAGACTTGGACAAAATTGGTGGCGACCACAGGTCGCCGCTACACGCAAAAGGAATAACCATCTGCCATATTCAGGCTTACTGAATAATCTGTCCAAAGGCAGAGCCTTTGGGCTTATAGTCTTTCCTTACAAAATAAAGCGGGGCTGCACAGGCCGATACTGCCCACACCGCCCCGCTCATATTCAGTTAAGAGAAATCAGCCGTTGGTTGCAGCAGCAACGATGGTAGCGAAATCGGGAGCCTTCAGGGAAGCGCCGCCGATCAGGCCGCCGTCGACGTCGGGCTGCGCCAGCAGTTCCTCGGCGTTCTTTGCGTTCATAGAGCCGCCGTACTGGATGGTGGTAGCCTCAGCGACAGCCTCACCGTACAGAGAAGCGAGGGTAGCGCGGATCAGAGCGCAGACTTCGTTTGCCTGTTCAGCGGTAGCGGTCTTGCCGGTGCCGATTGCCCAAACGGGTTCATAAGCGATGATAACGTTCTTCATTTCCTCAGCGGAAACGCCTTTGAGCGCGATCTTGGTCTGGAGAGCGACCAGTTCAGCGGTGATGCCGTTCTCGCGGTCAGCCAGCATTTCGCCGACGCAGAGGATGGGTTTGAGGCCGGCAGCCAGAGCTGCTTTCAGTCTCTTGTTGACAGTCTCGTCGGTCTCGCCGAAGTACTGTCTTCTTTCGGAGTGGCCCAGAACGACGTACTCAACGCCCATCTCAGCCAGCATATCAGCAGAGATCTCGCCGGTGAAAGCGCCGGATTTCTCGAAGTGGCAGTTTTCAGCGCCAACTTTGACGTTGGAACCGGCGGTAGCTGCCAGAGCGGTCTCGAGGTTGGTGAAAGGTACGCAGCAGATGACTTCGCAGCCAGCGTCCGCAACCAGAGGCTTGATCGCGTCGATCAGTTCTTTTGCCTCAGGACGGGTTTTGTTCATTTTCCAGTTGCCGGCGATAACTGCTTTTCTTACAGCTTTGTTCATTGGAATGACCTCCTGAAATGTCTTTAAATGAAAGGCTCCCGCCAGCCTACCGGCGGACGGAAGCCAGGTTCAATCAAGAATTATTTGTCGTTGATGCAGGCGATACCGGGGAGAACCTTGCCTTCCAGGAATTCCAGGGAAGCGCCGCCGCCGGTGGAGATGTGGGTCATCTTATCGCCGAAGCCGAGGTTGTTGACAGCTGCAGCAGAGTCGCCGCCGCCGATGATGGTAGTAGCGTCAGCCTCAGCCAGCGCCTTGGCAACCGCAACGGTACCTGCGTTCAGAACGGGGTTCTCTGCAACGCCCATGGGGCCGTTCCAGACAACGGTCTTCGCAGAAGCAACCTCCGCAGCGAACATCTTGGCAGATTCCGGACCGATATCCAGACCCATCCAGCCTTCGGGAATACCGGTTTCCTTGGTGTAAACGGTGGTATCGATGACAGCGTCGATGGGATCAGGGAAAGCCTGTGCGCAGGTAGAATCTACGGGCAGCAGGATCTTAACGCCCTTTTCAGCAGCTTTAGCCAGCATATCCTTGCAGTAGTCGAGCTTGGTGTCGTCAACCAGAGAGTCGCCGACGTTGATGCCCTGTGCTTTAAGGAAGGTGTAAGCCATGCCGCCGCCGATGATCAGGGTGTCAGCCTTGTTCAGCAGGTTTTCGATAACGTTCAGCTTGTCCGCAACTTTTGCGCCGCCCAGGATGGTAACGAAGGGACGGACGGGATCATTGACAGCGTTGCCAAGGTAGGTCAGCTCTTTGCCCATCAGGTAGCCGACAGCATTTTCCTTGATGTGGTCGGTAACACCTGCGGTGGAGCAGTGTGCACGGTGTGCAGAGCCGAAAGCGTCATTTACATAAACGTCGCACAGAGAAGCCAGTTCGCTGGAGAAGGGTTCCAGGTTCTTGGTCTCTTCCTTGCGGAAACGGGTGTTTTCCAGCAGGACAACGTCGCCGTTCTTCATAGCAGCGACAGCAGCCTTTGCGTTTTCGCCGACAACTTCGGGGTCAGCAGCAAATACGACCGGCTGGCCCAGTTTCTCGGAAAGTCTTGCAGCTACGGGAGCCAGAGAGAACTTCTCTTCGGGACCGTTTTTCGGTTTGCCCAGGTGAGAGCAAAGGATAACCTTGCCGCCGTCAGAAATCAGTTTCTTGATGGTGGGCAGAGCAGCGTTGATTCTGTTCTCGTCAGTGATAACGCCGTTTTTCAGCGGAACGTTGAAATCGCAGCGAACCAGTACTCTTTTGCCGGCGACATTGATATCGTCGACCGTTACTTTGTTGTAAGAGGGCATTGGTAGTCTTCCTTCCTGAAATAGTATTTAAAAGGGATAGATTGCTAAACCGCTAACAATCTAAGTCTAGTTTACCTCTTTTTGAGAATTTTTTCAAGTAGTTATGCAAAAATTTCTGCAAACTTACAGCAAAAATTCTGTGAAAGGGCGAAAAACGTTATTTATTCTTATCGCGGATGCAGATGGCGAGCAGATCGGGGCCTGCGTTGATCGCGATGACGGGGCCTGCGTTTGCGATCATGGCCGGCGGATATCCGACTGCCTTTTCCATCTCAGCGGCCAGCTCCTGCGCCTTCTCAGACCGCAGCCCCACAACTATGCAGTAATCGGTCTTGGGCACCATGTTTTCCGACGCATATTTAACCAGCGCAGGCAAAACTGCCTTTTCCCCGCGGAGCTTATCCAGCGTCACCGATTCCCCATCGGTCCAGGTGATCAGCGGCTTTAAGCCCATCAGGCCGCCGACAAAGGCAGCAGCGGTGCTGACCCGCCCGCTCTTACGGACATACTCGAGGGTATAGGGCACAAAATAAATCGTGCTCTTTTTCGCCCAGTCCTCGCAGAAGCTGACGATCTCTTCCGGCGGAACGCCCTTCTCTGCCTTCTTTGCGGCCTCAACGACCATATAGCCGTAGCCGAGGGTGTAGGAAAGGCCGTCGACGTTGAAGATGCGCAGCTGGGAATCCGGGTGCTCCTCCAGATAGGTCTCCTTTGCGACGACAGAGCCGTTAAAGGTCCCGGAACCGTGGGAGTTGATGCTGATATAGATGACGTTTTTGTAGCCGTCGGCCTCCGCCTGCTCATAAACATTCTGGAAAACCATCGGCGTGATCTGGGAATGGGTCGGCAGACTGCGGGCGGACAGCATCAGCTGATAAAACTCCGGCGGCGTAAAATCGCGGCGCT
>CAMAJC010000093.1 GCA_945835425.1 uncultured Clostridia bacterium | reverse complement strand
GATCTTTTTGAAGGAGATTATTTTTGAACAGCCGGAGTATACAAAAAGCCCGGAAAATCTGGCCATCATTTGGCACGGAGACGTGCTCGGCAGCACGACCGGCACCTCGGTGCACTGGCATAAGGCTGTGGAAGTGACCCTGATTTTGCAGAATGTCCTGCAGATGAAGAGCCGCGGCAAGACAGTCAGGATCGAAGCGGGAGATTTTAACTATGTCAACAGCGGAGAACCCCATCAAACCGAGGCGTATTATAAGGATGAGCGAATCCGGTATATGGTCGTCGTATTGTCGGACGAGATGTTTAAGAGCGTCTGCCCGGATTTTGACCGTTACCGGCTGGATATTCCGCCGGGACACCCCGGCAGAAAGCCGATCATCGAATCTCTCCAGCGGATTTACGCCTGCCGTCAGCATCCGACGCCCTGCGACCAGGCGCTGATCAACGGGGAGCTTTGGCGGATCGTCTATCTGCTGCTGGACCAGTTTCGCGTCCCGAAGGAGGACGGCGGGCTTCCTCCGGCGGAGCAGAAGGACTACCTTGCCAAGCAGGCGATGGAGTATATCGACCAGAATTTCCAGAGCTATCTGACTCTGGAGATGGTCGCCGGGAAGGTCGGCCTGCAGCCGAATTACTTTTGCCGGTATTTTAAGAAATACGTCGGCATGAGCGTCGGTCAGTATCTTTCCCAGACGCGGCTCCGCTACGCGCTGGCCTATATGACCGACTTCGGCGCATCGGTGGTCGAGAGCGCTTTCCAGGCAGGCTTCTCCTCGGCCAGCGCCTTTAACGACTGCTGCAAGCGGGTCCACGGCATCACGCCGACCCAGTACCGCCAGCTGCAGCAACAGGGGGAAAAATAACAGCCGGAAGTGTTTTCCCTCCGGCCTGAAAAAAGCGGTTTACTGGTTAGCGAGCCATGCGTCCAGCTGACTCTGTTTGGCATCGATGATGTCCTGCAGACCCGCAGCGTAGAGCTTTTCGTTGAATTTGGCAAGCTTTGCTTCGATATCGACCGTACCGAAGGCGATCTGCTTGAGGAACTCGTCCTCAACAGCCTTGCACTGCGCTTCCTGGTCGGCGACGACGGTGGAGTCGAAGACAAAACCGAAGGCCTTGGAAGGCGTCATAGCAGCGTTATACGCTCTGTACTGATCCCAGATATCGATGGGGTTGCCGGCCCAGGCGTGGCCGACGAACTGGTTGGGCATTGCCCAGCCGTAGTCGTTGTGGGTGCCGACGCTCTGTGCGTCGACGCCTTCCGGATAGGTTGCCTGGCCGTTTTCATCCAGCACCCAGTCGGCGCCCTCGACGCCCCAGTTGAGGATGTCCATGAAATCGCCGTTGGTATAGGCAAAGTTTAAAAACTGTGCGGCTTTGGTCTTGTCCTGTGCCGCGTTGCTGATGGCATAAACAAGGGAGTTCGCGCCGGAGGAGGTCTTAATGCCTTCCTGCACAAACGGGATGACCGTCACGTCATAGCCGGTCTGCGCTTTCTTTTCGACAGCGGTGTTGGGCTTATAGTAGGTGATGTAGGAGGCAGCACCTTCCTTCGCAGGAACAGCGGGACGTCCTTGCCCGGCAGGCGATGGAGTACATCGACCGGAATTTCCAGCTTCCCGAGCTGACCCTTTCCATGGTGGCGCAGAAGGTCGGCCTGCAGGAGAACTATTTCTGCCGGTATTTTAAAAAGTATACGGGCACCAGCTTCAGTCAGTATCTCGCGCAGGCAAGGCTTCGCTATGCGCTGGCCTATATGCTGGATTTCGGCGCGTCGGTGGTGGAAAGTGCGCTGCAGGCCGGTTTTCCGTCAGCAAAGGCCTTTACCGACTGGTGCAAGCGGATCTACGGCGTCACGCCTGCCCAGTATAAAAAGCAGCAGACAGAAATGGAGGGCCGGGAGACCGGCGGCTGAGAGAGCCGTCTCTGCTTTTGTGCGCACTTCCAATCCGGGGTACCTGCGTCCATTGTTCACACCCAGTCTCTTGACATTCCCTGTATCTGTGCTATACTGACAGGACAGACAGAAAGGATGTTAGGCAATGAGATGGAAGGAAAAGCAGCCGTCTGCTGACGAGCCTGCTTATGACGACGATTTTACCGTCAGCTATGAAGACGACTTCGGCACGCCACGGGAAGGCGAGGTCTATCAGGACCCCGATTACGACAGTCCGCAGGTCTATCACGACCCGGCCTACCGCAACTCTCAGGCGTATTATAACGACGGGTATGAACCCTATGGCGACGGGGACGGCACCGGTCCGGATGCGGATTACGCTGCGGACTATGATCCGGAATATGATGACTATGACGGTTATGACGCTTATCAGGAGCCGGGACAGATGGATTATCAGGATGAGCCTGTAAAAAAGAAAAGAAAGCACAGGAAAGACGACCCGTACGAAGAGCCGCCGAAAAAGAAAAAGCGCGGCTGCCTGCTGCGGATGATTTTCCGTCTGCTGGCGCTGCTCCTTGTCGTGGTGATCGGTTTTTTTGGGTTTCTGCTGATTCGGCTGCAGCCGGCCGATTTCCCGACGTCGGACGCTTCCCTCGGGGTCAACAGCAGCATCTCCGAAAACGCGGTGGTCAACATCGCCCTCTTTGGCGTCGATGCCCGAGATTATTCGCAGAATACCCGTTCGGACGCGATCATGATCCTGTCGGTGGACATGAAGCACGGCAAGCTGAAGCTCTCCACCCTGATGCGGGACACGCTGGTGGATGTGCCGGGGTACGGCCAGATGAAGCTGACCGAAAGCTACGCCTACGGCGGACCGGAGCTGACCGTGCGGACGATCAACGAGAATTTCGGCATGGACATCAAGGAATACGCCACCGTCACCTTCAAGACGATGGCCGAGATCATAGATGCGGCAGGCGGCGTCGAAATCGAACTCACCGAGGCCGAGCGGGTCTCTGCCAACGGCTCGATCTGGGAGCAGTGGGACGCCTGCGGCATGGAAGAGGATTATATCCGCGAGGCCGGTAAACAGACCCTCTCGGGCACCCAGGCGGTCGCCTACGCCCGCATCCGCCATGTCGGCAACGCCGATTACCAGCGCACTTCCCGGCAGCGTAAAGTCCTTACTGCCCTTGTGGAGCAGCTGCTGACCCATCCGCAGAACATCCCGAAAACCCTGATGACGGCGGAGGACACGGTCGAGACCTCGCTGAATCAGGCGGACATCCTCTCCCTGATGCCGATTCTGCTGCGCGGGATGAAGGTGGAGTCGACAAGATTTCCCTTAAACGCCGATATCATCAGCGACAGCTACTATGTCGGCAATGCCGCCTGCATTTACGCCGACATGGACTCGACCAGGCAGGCCCTCTATGATTTTATCTACAACGACATCGACCCGACGACCGACGCCGACCGCCGGTCCAACGGAGAAAACTGAATCGTCTCATGCCCCGGCTTTTCCGATGAGAAGGCCGGGGCATTTTGCATAATTGGAGTACAAACTTAGAGTGCACTTCAATTGTGCAAAGGGGAGAACTTGCGCGGGAGCTCTTGACTTGGAGCAAGCTCCAGGGTGTATCCTATAGTCACAGGCCGGAAAGAGATGAAAGGAGTTCGCAAGGTACTTTCACGGCCAGCGCTGCGCACCGGAATTATCCCGCAAATGCATTGTGAATATACACAATAGAAATCGCCTTTTATTGTTTGTATTATCCAACAGGGAGAATTGAATCAAAACCCCTTGATTCATTTTTCGTTTTGGAATACAATATAGATGCAGGAAAAAAGAGGTGCCAAAAGAAAGATAAATAAGAAAAAACACCCGGCCTGCTCCGTCGAAAGAGACGGAACGCGAAGTAATGGAGGAACCTGTCATGATGAAAGTTGCCAATAATAACATGTCCCGAATCCTTGCCGACGACCTTGGTATCGTTGAGACCGCAGCCCGCAGCGCAGGAAAGACTGTTCGCCGCGACGATCTCGGTACCGCCATGGTCGCGACCCAGATGATGCGTATGCTCGCTGCCGACACCGGAGCCGCCGAACTGGCTGATTTCCGGAACTATCCCGCAGCAGTCGGAACCCACGAAAGCCTGCTGGACCGCGTATACGGTATGCTGACCGATATCCGTGCCAACCGCGCACGCCGCGCCGAGATGCACCAGAGAATGCTGCGCGCCTTCACCGACGTCCGCAAGCAGACGGTCTGATTGTCGGTATCGGACGAATAAGATAAACAAAGCGCCTTCGCTGCCCGTTTTCGGTCGGCGAAGGTGCTTTTATTTTTTTTGCAGGACAGCAAAAAGCCCGCCCTCCGGAAAGAGAGCGGGCTTTCTATGTACGGCGAAAACCGGATTACAGCTTTGCGAGGACTTCGGTTTCAAAGAACTCTTTGCAGTTATCGGGGTTGACAGAGTGCAGGGTGTCGCCGATGGTGACGCAGACGCCCTTCTGGCAGTTGCCGGTGCAGAAGGTGCCGGCGAGCTCGACCTGTTTTTCAACGCCGTGCTCTGCGATCATAGCCTGCAGCAGTTCCAGGACCTGTCTGGAACCTTTGACGTGGCAGGCGCTGCCGATACAAACAGTCAGTTTCATAGTAAAGTCCTCCTTATTTGTTGTCCGCAGCCGCATCCAGCTTCTTGTTGCGGAAGTAGAGAATGATGTCGGTGGTGACGAAGATGATGTTGGGCCAGTACATCCAGAACGCGAGGTTGAAGTTGTGCAGCATGATCTTGGAAGCGATGCCGCAGACGTAGCCGAGTGCAATGAAGAAGGTGAAGGTAACGCTGCTTCCTTTGGCGGTCCGGGACTTGTAGGAACGATAGACCTTCAGCGGCCAGGAGATGCCGAAGGAAAGGATCATCAGAAACTCAAGAATTTCGGGAAGTGACATTGGGGATTTCCTCCAAAATGATAATTTGTAGACCCTGATTCATCATACGTCTTTCTACTTTTACAAGGCGTATGTAAGTGTGCTTTCTCCGCCTTCGGCGGAGAAAACACATGAATCAGGTTATTTCATCGCTTGCCGGGGAGGGGAAGCTCCCCGGTTTTTGCATGGATTATTTGGTTCTTCTGTAATCAGGCAGCAGCTTGGGAGAAACGATATCGGAATGGATACCGGCTTCTTCCATCTCTTTCTTGAACGCGTCAACATGAGAGAGGGTCAGGGCGCCGACGGTGGTTTCCTTTGCCTTTGCAGCAGCGTTTCTGCCGGCGTTGCGGCCGAATACGATGATGTCCAGCAGGGAGTTGCCCATCAGACGGTTGCGGCCATGGATACCGCCGACAGCCTCACCGGCGACATACAGGTTCTCGACGCCGCTCTGGCAGTCGGGGGTGATGTCGATACCGCCGTTCTGGTAATGCAGAGTGGGGTAAACGAGGATCGGCTCCTTGCGGATATCGATGTCATATTTCGCGAACATACGCATCATAGCGGGGATGCGCTTTTCGATGGTGCCTTCGCCGCCCTTGATCTCGATCATGGGGGTATCCAGCCAGACGCCTACGCCTTCGGGAGTATGGACGCCGTTGCCACGGTCGGAGCACTCACGGATGATGGAAGCAGCGGAAACGTCGCGGGTCTCCAGGGGGTTCATGAAGGCTTCGCCGTTGACGTTGATGAGCATTGCGCCCAGAGAACGGACCTTTTCAGTGACCAGAGCGCCGAAGATCTGCTCAGGGAACGCAGCGCCGGTGGGATGGTACTGCAGGGTATCTGCGTAAAGCAGCTTCGCACCAGCTCTGTAGCCCAGAACCAGACCGTCGGCCGTAGCGCCGTAGTGGTTGGAGGTGGGGAAGCCCTGGTAATGCATACGGCCAGCACCGCCGGTAGCGATGATAACGGTCTTTGCTTTCGCAATCAGGATTTCCTTGGTTTCCATGTTCATCAGGACAGCACCGGCAGCCTTGCCGTTCTCGTCTTTGATCAGCTCGATGGCTGCAGTGAAGTCGACGACGGGGATCTGACGGTTGAGGACTTCGTCGCGCAGGGTTCTCATGATCTCAGCGCCGGAGTAGTCCTTCGCAGCGTGCATTCTCTTGCGGGAGGTGCCGCCGCCGTGGGTGGTGACCATGTTGCCTTCTGCGTCCTTGTCGAACTCAACGCCGAGGTTGTTCAGCCACTGGATGGCTTCGGGAGCCTCGGTGACCAGCTTGTAAACCAGCTCTTTCTTGGCAGCGAAGTGGCCGCCGCCGAAAGCGTCGAGGAAGTGCTGTGCGGGAGAGTCGTTCGGTTTGTCAGCTGCCTGGATGCCGCCCTCAGCCATCATGGTGTTGGCGTCGCCCATACGGAGCTTGGTGACGATCATGACTTTCGCGCCGCTGTTGTCGGCTTCGATAGCCGCGGAAGCGCCTGCGCCGCCGCCGCCGATGATCAGGACGTCGACGTCATAATCAGGAGCAGACAGATCGATTTCAGCGGGGTTGACGCGGGGATTGGCCTGCAGGATTGCAGCCAGCTCCAGCGGAACCTTGTCGCCCTTGTTGGGGCCGACTTCGAGGTTGGTGAACTCGCCGTCCTTGTAGTCGGGATGGTAGGTGCGCAGGAGGGTATCCTTTTCCTCAGCGGTCATACGTCTGGGATCGAGGGTAACGTTTACAGCTCTTGCAGCCTCAACCTTTTTCATCGATTCAAGCATTTCATTGGTATACATCTGAGATCCCCTCCTTATTTCTCAATTTCTCTGGTGTTGTAAAGCTCCTTGATTTCCTCAAGGGGTTTGCCCATCAGGTTCTGGATCATTTCTTCCAGCTTGCCGTCCTTGATTTCCTGGACACGGTCAGCCAGATGATCGCACTTGGGTGCGATGTACTTGCCGTTGATCCGTCTGGCCAGCATAGCGACCTGGGGATGGGAGATGCCTGCGGGGCAGCGGGAAGAGCAGACGCCGCACATAACGCAGTCGAAGGACTCTTCTGCGCATTTGTCGAACTCGCCGCGCTGTGCATAAGCAATATACTGCATAACATTCAGACCCTGGGTGCAGGCCTTGGTGCAGGCGTTGCAGCCGACGCAGGAATAGATCTCGGGGTAGAGCT
>CAMAJC010000092.1 GCA_945835425.1 uncultured Clostridia bacterium | reverse complement strand
ATTGTACATGAGGTCGCGGATATAGCGGATGGTGTACTTGACACCCCATTCGCCCTTTTCGCCTCTCCAGGTCTGGGAGTGGGGTTCGATCGAGAGGTATCCGTCGTAGCCGTATTTGTACAGGATGCCGAAGAAAGCTCTCCAGTTGATCGAATCGATACCGGCAGGAGGATTGTCATAGACATGGTTGGGAGCGAACATCTGGGGCATCAGGATGTCTTTCAGCTCGGGATGCTGTGCGATCATGTCTCTCTTCTTCCACATATCAGGCTCGGTGGAATCGCCCAGCTGGATAACGCCCTTGATGTGGACGTATTTGAAGCGGTCGCCCCATTCAAAGCCTTCCTGCAGGTAAGCGCCCTTGTCGCCGCCATGGACAAAGCTGTGAGAGGGGTCATATTTGATGCCGAGGCCGGGGACTTCGTCGAGGATCAGCTTCCACTGCTCAGGCGTGCGGATGTAGTTGTCGCCCATGATGCAGTTGACGATAGCGGTCTCCATGCCGGCTTCCTTAGCCGCAGCGACGATCTTGCGCAGGACATGAATCGCAGCGGTGATGTTGCCGTAGTAGGTCAGCTGGGGAACGTAAGCGACCGAGCAGAGATAATACTTTGCGCCCAGCTCTTTGCCGAAATCAATGACGCCCTGGACATTGTTCCATTCCTCTTCGTTGACCGAGCCGTCCTCGTTCAGGATGTGGCTTGCCCAGCGGCCGACAGCGCCGACTTCCACGCCGGTGCGCTCAGAAGCGGCTTTCAGTTCGGGCGCCAGTGCTTTCAGCTCATCGACGGGTTTGCCGAAGAACTCGACGGGGTTGCAGTCCAGCTCTGCAAAGTCCAGACCCAGCTCCTTTAAATGGTCGAACTCTTCCGGTTTGGGCTGAATAATCATACCAAGTTTCATAAACGACTTCCTTTCTGCATATCTGCATAGATGTAAACGATTACATACTTTCATTATAGTGGGTTTAACGCAAAAGTCAAGAGGTAAAATTACACTTTGGCGTTTTAATCAGCAGAGACAGGAGCAGTTTGTACAGGGTGACGAAAACGGACTGTCTGTTCTCTGTATGAAAGCGTCTGATCGTAAAAGACATCTTCCGATTCAGTCAAAAATAACCCCGCCGGATTTCTCCGGCGGGGCGATATACAGTATTCAGCTTCTTCCGGTAAAGTCCCGGTCGATATCGATAACCGCGTACATAGGCGGCTGCTGCTGCAGACGGGGAATTGCGGCGCAGATCCGCTCCTTGATCTCCTTGTCGGTCATTTTCAGATCATGAGGGACAACCACGTCGAAAATGAGGTTGGTGTGGCTGGGACCGGAGACGACCCGGACGTCATGGACGGAGCAGCGGGAGTCCAGCTGCTGGGCCGCAGCCTTTGCCTGCCCTTTCAGTTCGCTCAGCAGCGGGTTGTGGGTGTCGATCGGGTCCATATGGATGGTGGCCGCGCAGGAGAGCTTTTCGCCCAGTTCGCGCTCGATGTTGTCGATCAGGTCGTGGAGCTGGAACAGGTCGCCGTCGCCCGGCACTTCGGCATGGAGGGAGACCATAACCCGTCCGGGTCCGTAGTTGTGGACAATGAGGTCATGGATGCCGACAATATGGTCATGGGCCATGACGATGCTTTCAATCTGCCGGACAAATTCCGGTTCAGGCGGCTGGCCGAGCAGCGGGGAAATCGTATCTCTCGCCGACTCAAATCCCGTCTTCAGAATCAGCACCGAAACCAGAAGACCCAGCCATCCGTCGATCGGGATGCCGAAATAACCGCCGACAAACGAGCCGATTAAAACGGCAGTGGTCGCGAGGGCGTCGCTGCGGGAGTCGGCAGCGGTGGCTTCCATGGCCGCCGAGTCGATCTGTTTGGCGAGCGTTTTGTTAAACAGCGCCATCCACAGCTTGACCAGAATCGAAACGCAGAGGATGACCGCCGGGAGGACGCTGAACGCGACCTCTTCCGGGGCACGGATTTTGCCGATCGAGCTGGTCAGCAGCTCATAGCCCATCATCAGGATAACGAAAGCGACGATCAGGCCGGAAATGTATTCGATTCTTCCGTGGCCGAACGGGTGCTCGGGGTCGGGTTTGCGCCCGGCCATCCGGAATCCCACCAGGGTGACGATGGAGGAACCGGCGTCCGAGAGGTTGTTCAAGGCGTCGGCGGTGATGGCGATCGAGCCGGAGATCGTGCCGGCCAGGAGCTTGCCGAGGAAAAGCAGGAAGTTGAGGATAATGCCGACGGTGCCGGACAGGGTGCCGTAGCGGCTGCGGACCGCAGGAGACGCGGTGTTTCCGCTGTCCTTGATGAACAGGCGGAGGAGCAGTTTTGTCATGAAAAGACCTTCTTTGTTTAGGGTACAAAATCTGCCGGAAATATCTGGTAACGACAGGATTTTCCATTATTGTACCCTCATGCGGCGCTTACTGTCAAGAGGAAAAGCACTTTTCCCTCATATTTATGCGTTATGCGCGGAGGCACCGTCTCGTTATTTCTTCTTCATTTTCCTCCGCAAACCGCAAAAGTTTGACCGACTCTTCGGCGGCGCAGCGGTCGTCCACCTGCAGATAATAGGCGATAAACAGCAGCTCGATTCCTTCCATGACCGGGAGAAGCGCCCGCTTTTCCGCGTCGGTGAGCGCCGTCTGCCGCTGATAGCCTTTCAAAACGCCGTCCAGAATCCGCAGCCAGTCCTCTTTTCCCAGTCCGTTTTCCTTTTCCGACAATAGCCCCAGCAGAAAATAGGCGAGATCAAACACCCGGATATTGCGCTGGGTCAGGTCGAAGTCGATGTAGCCGGAAAAGCTGCCGTCCATATCGAAAAGGAAGTTGCCGAAATGGACGTCCCGGTGGATCAACTGCCGCGGAAGCCGGTCATATTCTGCCGACAGCCTGCTTATGACCGCCGAAAAGGCTTCTTCGCTGACCAGGCTCCAGTTATCCGCCGCCAGCTGCTCTTTGACCCAGCCGTTCAGCTCATCCAGCAGGCTGTTGTCCCAAAAGGAAATTTCCTTTTCGCACCGGAGAAACGCCTGATGCAGCCGCCCGATGATTTCGCCCATCCGGTAAGGCAGCTGTGCGTCCGTTTTGATGGAAACGGTTTTTCCGCCGGACAGCTTTTCCATCAGCATATACCCTTTGCCGTCCTCATACACCCACTGCGCGCCATCCAGCGCCGGGATAACGCTGGCCGCCGGGATGGACATTCCGCGCAGAGTGGTCTGAATCAGGAGGTTGCGTCTGAGCGCCGCGGTATCTTCATAGACTTTGAGGATATACTGCCCGTCCATTTCCCAGGCGGTGGTGTAAATCTGCTTGACGGCGCAGGGCGCTAGGCCCCAGCGGCTTAAAATCTGCTGCACAGTGACTTTCATCTCCTCATAATATTGCCGCTCCTTTTGGAGCACCCGGCGGATGCTGGAACGGGACAGGTGGTAGAGGACGGCAAGCTCTCTCCCGGACATGCCCTGCAGGTACTTTTCATAGATATGGCGGTCGCGTTTTTGTAGTTCCACCTGATAGCGGGTCGGGACTGCGGCTGTTTTTTCATCCCGCTTCGGAACATAGAGATAGCCGCCCTGAATATAGTCCTGCACCATTTGGAGCAGCTCCGGCGGCAGGATTTCACCGGCGTTTTGATATTTCATCTGCCTCGCCTCCTTTCCCTTTCAGTATAGCATATGCGGACAGCAGAGGGGTGATTATTTTTGTTCTGTATCAAAGATGAGCATCATCAAACGGATAAAAAACAATGCTCCCGGCGAAGGTTTGCGGGAAAAGACCTTCGCCGGGAGTTTATGGTTTAGTCGTACACGCCGGTGGACAGATACCGGTCGCCGCCGTCCGGGAGCAGGGCGACAATCGTCTTGCCTGCGTTTTCCGGGAGAGCTGCTAAAGTAACTGCCGCGTGGAGCGCCGCACCGGAGGAAATGCCGACGAGGATGCCCTCGGTACGGGATACGTCGTGGGCTGCGGCGCGGGCGTCGGCCGTTTCAATGGTCATGACCTGGTCGAGCACGCCCTGGTCCAGCAGGGAGGGGATAAAGTTCGCGCCGATGCCCTGGATGCCGTGCGGGCCTGCTTTTCCGGCGGTCAGGAGAGGAGAATCCGCCGGTTCGACGCCGATGATCTGCACAGAAGGATTCTGCTCCTTCAGATACCGCCCGGTGCCGGTAATGGTGCCGCCGGTGCCGATACCGGCCACAAAGATATCGACCTTGCCCTCGGTGTCCGCCCAGATTTCCGGGCCGGTGGTCTCAAAGTGGGCGCGGGCATTGGCAGGGTTTTCAAACTGTCCGGCGATGATGCTGCCGGGGATTTCCGCCTGCAGTTCCTCCGCCTTTTTGACGGCGCCTGCCATCCCTTCCCTGCCAGGCGTCAGCACCAGTTCGGCGCCGTATGCCGCCAGCATCGACCGCCGCTCGGCGCTCATCGAATCGGGCATCGTGAGGATTGTCCGGTAGCCGCGCATGGCCGCGACGGAGGCGATGCCGATGCCGGTGTTGCCGGAGGTCGGCTCGATGATGACGCTGCCGGGATGCAGAAGGCCTTTATCTTCCGCGTCCTGAATCATATAAAGGGCGGCGCGGTCCTTGACGGAGCCTGCGGGGTTGAGAAATTCCAGCTTGACAAGGATGTTTCCGCCGGAATTTTTCGCGGCAAGATACCGTTCGGGCTTTAAGAGCGGGGTTTTTCCGATCAGCTGGTCGGCACGGGTATAAATCATAAATCAACAAACCTTTCTTGCAGCGGCCAAAACGCCGTACCCGGAATTCCAGGCACAGCGTCCAGCTACTTTATTTATTTTTATTGTACGAAAAGGGCTCCTTCAAAACCTTCCATGCAGACCGCGTTTTATCTCTTTATGCATTATCTGCGGCAACTGCGGCAAACGCCTGATCGAGGTCGGCAATGATATCGTCGATATGCTCGGTGCCGATGGAGAGGCGGATGGTGTTCGGCTTAATGCCCTGATCTGCCAGTTCCTCTTCGCTCAGCTGCGAATGGGTGGTGGTTGCGGGATGGATGACCAGGCTCTTGACGTCGGCGACGTTGGCCAGCAGCGAGAAAATCTGCAGGCTGTCGATAAACTTATGGGCTTCCTTTACGCCGCCCTTGATCTCAAAGGTGAAGATCGAAGCGCCGCCATTGGGGAAGTATTTTTCATAGAGCGCATGGTCGGGATGATCGGGCAGGGAGGGATGGTTGACATGCTCGACCTGCGGATGGTTTGCAAGGTACTCGACGACCTTTTTGGTATTTTCCGCGTGGCGGTCGAGACGGAGCGACAGGGTTTCGGTGCCCTGCAGCAGCAGGAATGCGTTGAAGGGAGAGATGGTCGCGCCGGTATCGCGCAGCAGAATCGCGCGGATGTAGGTGACAAAAGCGGCAGGGCCTGCGGCATCGACAAAAGATACGCCGTGGTAGCTGGGGTTGGCGTCGGCGATGGGCGCATATTTGCCGCTTGCTTTCCAGTCAAACTTGCCGGAGTCGACAATGACGCCGCCGAGCGTTGTGCCATGGCCGCCGATGAATTTGGTGGCGGAATGGACGACGATATCTGCGCCGTGCTCGATCGGACGGATCAGATAAGGCGTGCCGAAGGTGTTGTCGATAACCAGCGGAAGGCCGTGTTTATGGGCAATCTCCGCGATCGCGTCGATGTCCGGGATATCGCTGTTGGGGTTGCCGAGGGTTTCCAGATAGATCGCCTTGGTGTTGGGCTGGATAGCGCCCTCAACTTCTGCCAGATCATGGGCGTTTACGAAAGTCGCCGTAACGCCGTACTGGGGAAGGGTGTGAGCCAGCAGGTTGTAGCTGCCGCCGTAGATGGTCTTCTGGGCGACGATGTGGTCGCCGGCCTGCGCCAGCGCTTCGATGGTGTAGGTGATGGCTGCGGCGCCGGAAGCAACTGCCAGCGCTGCCACGCCGCCTTCCAGAGCGGCAATGCGTTTTTCAAAAACGTCCTGGGTCGAGTTGGTCAGTCTTCCGTAGATGTTGCCTGCGTCCGCAAGGCCGAAACGGGCGGCTGCGTGAGCAGAGTTGCGGAAAACGTAAGAGGTGGTCTGGTAGATCGGGACCGCACGGGAATCGGTAGCGGGGTCGGGCTGCTCCTGTCCAACGTGGAGCTGAAGGGTTTCAAAATGCAGTTTCTTATTTTCAGACATGATAATTTCTCCTTTTTCTTATCGGTTTTGGATGTGATTTGTGGCGGATGGCGGAAAATGTCGTCAGCGTCACATGATTCCGAACCGGTAATTTTCCCGGAGAAGATTTGTAAAGAGGAACGTCATATCAATCAATCCCTATCAAAAGAGTATGGTATGAGTATACAACGTAAATCCTAGTTTGTCAATAGGTAAATAGGAATTTTCTGCATTTTTTTAAAAAAGCTTGGCTTATATGTCTTTCCCTGCCTTTCCGGAAACAAAAAATACACGGAATCAGGGCCGTTTTATGCGTTAAACAGCTGATAGTCTCCGAAGATCTGCATTTCGCCGTCCTGCACCAGAATAAATGAATCGTCAAACAGCCCGTAGATCGGCGCGACCTCCGCTGCCTCGGCGATATCCTCCATATGTTCCTCGCGGCTGAGGTCGAGGTGCGGCTCGATGTTGATGTCCACCAGCCCAAGCCCTTCATAAACCGACAGCTCAGGCGTTTCGTCCTCGATATCCCTTGCCAGCACCACCCGGTCAGCCATGTTGATCGACCCGGCGCTCATGCCGATGATGACCGCGTCTTCCCGCGCGTTCTGAAACGTCTCCCGAAGCCCGTATTCCCGGAAATATTCCATCTGCCGCAGGGTGATGCCGCCTGCCAGGAAAATGACGTCCGCCGACGCGATCAGCGCAGCCGCTTCCTCCGGGCCGACTCTCCCGTCGACGATCTTCGGAGTCAGTTCCGCGCCGATCTCCCGGAATTTGTCCAGCATATCCCCGCAGTAATGCTCATTGATATCATAGTCATCAAAAGAGGACGCGATATATAAAAACCGCGGTCCGCCGTTCCAGCACCGA
>CAMAJC010000091.1 GCA_945835425.1 uncultured Clostridia bacterium | reverse complement strand
AATTCTTTATTTATCCATTGTCCGACGCCTGCTGGCCTGCCAGCAGCTTTGTCTGATAATCGGCGGTCAGCGCGTCGATCACCTCATCGAGGTCGCCGTTTAAAAAGCTGTCCAGCTTATAGATCGTCAGCCCGATCCGATGATCGCTGATGCGGCCCTGGGGATAATTATAGGTACGGATGCGCTCCGAACGGTCGCCGGTGCCGACCTGGTTTTTCCGTTCGGCGGCGATCGACTCGGCCTGTTCCCGCTGTTTGCGGTCGAGCAGCCGCGCCCGCAGCACCTTCATCGCTTTGTCCTTGTTTTTATACTGGCTGCGTTCGTCCTGACACTCAACGACCATCCCAGTCGGCAGATGGGTAATCCGGATAGCGGATTCCGTCTTGTTGATATGCTGACCGCCTGCGCCGCTGGAGCGAAAGGTGTCGATTTTCAGTTCCGTCGGGTCGATTTCCAGTTCCACCTCATCCGCTTCTGCCAGCACTGCGACCGTAACAGTCGACGTATGCACCCGTCCCTGGGTCTCGGTCTCGGGAACGCGCTGCACCCGATGGACGCCCGATTCAAATTTCAGCCGCGAATAAGCGCCCGCACCGTCGATGGAAAAGGAGATTTCCTTGTATCCGCCAAGCTCGGTGGGGTTCGCGTTTATGACCTCCATCTTCCAGCCCATCTTCGCCGCGTACATATTGTACATCCGCGCGAGGGAATTGACAAACAGCGCCGCTTCTTCGCCGCCGGCGCCGCTGCGGATCTCCATAATGACGTTTTTCTCATTTCGCGGGTCCTGGGGCAGCAGCATGATCTGAATCTCCTGCCGCAGCGTATCGGCGGCATCCGCAGCCTCCTGCATCGTCTCCTGCAAAAAGCCCTTCATCTCGGCGTCCGATTCGCTTTCCAGCATCAGCCTCGCGTCCTGCGCCTCTTGGAGAGTCGTCTGATACTCCCGGATTTTCTGGTAAAGGGGCGTCAGGGACTTATATTCTTTCATCAGTTCTGCCAAAGCCGCCGGGTCGGCCGTCACCTCCGGGGAAGCGAGCCGTGCCTCCAGCTGTTCATAATGGGCGGCAACCTGGTTCAGTTTATCAAGCATTTTATTTCCTTTCTATTCCGCAGGCAGCATCCTCCGCCCGAATTACTTTGGAACAGAAAAGCGCTACTGCTGCCCGGCCGCTTCGATCTTGCGGACGCCTTTTTCCGCTTTCGCTCTGGGGATCATGATCTCATGCCCGCAGCCCACGCAACGCAGCTTAAAATCCATCCCGACGCGCAGCACCAGAAAACGGTTTTCGCCGCAGGGATGTTTTTTCTTCATGACGAGGGTATCGCCGACTGCAATATTCAAACCTGCTCATCCCTTCATTTATCTGTCTGATTTACCTGCCCAATACTGTATATGCAGGCTCATTTTTTCGATACAGTACAAGTATAGCACAAACTGCCCAAAAAAGCCATACAATTATTATGAATAACCCACGCGCATATTCTGCTGTAATCGGCAAAAGCTACGCCTGTATGGAACCTTCCATATAATTATAAAAAATTTCCGTACAAAATGCGTTTTCCCCCGCTTGTAGCGAGGGAAAATAAACCTGACTATACGAACCCACAGTTTTTTTGAAAGGTCGTGAAGATATGGCGGCAGAAATTACTGCCTGGTTTTCCAGCATAGACGACGCGGAGAACGCAGCCCGCGAGCTGCGCAAAAGAGGCAGGGGAATCCGCTCCCTGCGCATCCGCCAGCCAAAACGCAAAAGCTGGGACGATGAAGGGCAGATGCGGACTGCCCTTGCCCTTTATGGGACACCCCTTGGCCAGTCGTATATCTCCGGCGGCGGCGGTTATGCCGCAGCAGCAGGCTTTATTCCGATGGTCTTCGAGGACAGCGCCGCCAATCAGGGCGGCATGGACGGTCCTGCCGGACGGAAGGACTGTCTGATGGTGGTCATCACCGACGACAGCGCAGCCCAAACCGACGCGGCGCTTTTAACGGCGCTGCACGCCAGTCATGTGCACACCGTTCCGCGGCTTCCGTCCTGAACATCGTCAAAGACCGTCTCAATGACCCGCGGACAGCAGGCAGGCGAATAGACCCAGCGCGAAATATGCCCTTCCCGGATCCGGTAGGTGAAGGGAAGCGGCGTATCCTCATCCGCAAACCCGTCGATAATGACCAGTTTGACCTTCATCCGTTCCGGCAGGATGCTCTTGATAAAGACGCTGACCGCCATGCCCGGCAGGATACCGGGCTTTTTTTCCGCCAGCCCGGCGAGATTGGGTGTCAGCTCCACAAAAATCCCATAGTCCTCGATGGAACGGACAACCCCGCGCACCGTTTCACCGGCGTGGAACTGCGCCGCATTTTCCTCCCATGTCCCCAGCAGCTCCTTGTGGCTGAGGGAGATACGGCCGTTTTCCAGGCTGTGGACGACTGCCCGCACCAGCTGCCCGGTGCGGAACCGCTGCTGCGGATGGGAAATCCGCGAGACCGACATCATATCGATCGGCATCAGCGAGACAATCCCGCAGCCGATATCCAGAAACGCGCCGAAATTTTCCAGCCGGGTGATTCTGGCGCCGATGATATCGCCGGGGACAAGCCGGTCGATATATTCTTTTCTGCATTTCTCCTGTGCAGCCCTTCGGGAAAGGATCGCCGTCATTTTCCCGTTTTCTTCCCGCATTGACTGGATAATAAAAGCAACCGGCCTTCCGACCCGTGAGATGATCGCGATATCCCGCACCGTCCCTTCCCGGATGCCGATGGCCGCTTCTTCCCGCGGGATAATGCCCTTGACATTGCCCAGGTGCACCATCAGATCATGGCTTTCGGTGCAGAGGTACGCCTTCGCCTCCAAAATCTGCCCGGCCGCCATCGCTGCCATCAGACTCTCGACGCTGCGCAGCCGCTCCTGATTTTCTGCCCGTTCAAATAAAATTCCTTCCGGTTCAAACTGCATCTGTCATCCTTCTTCCTTGTTGTTGTCTGCATCAGATTTTATGCAGAATAGGGAAAACCTAGAAGAAATTCCGCCAAATTTTCTTTATGCAGCTTTTGTAAAAACCGGGACAAATGCCTTTTTTTGTGCTAAAATAACACTGGTAATTTTGTATCATCATTTTGGCTCAACGATTGACTGCTTTTATCGTCAATTGAAGCCCGTACAGAAGGGATGGAGACGGATGAAGCAGGACAGCGGTCTGCGTAAGCTGACCTTGCAGGGTGCCCTCGTCGAAGCGGCATTTTGGTTTGCGTTTTGTACATATATCGCTTTCATGGTCACGACGCTGATCGACAACGGATGGACGAGCAGCCAGGCGACCGCCGCCATGACGGCCATGTCGGCAATCTCCCTGATTATGCAGCCGTTCATGGGCTATATCAGCGACAACTACTTCACCGAAAAGAAGCTCTCGCGTCTGTTGATGCTCTGCGCCGCCGTTTCCATGGCTCTGATGCCGCTTTCGCTCTGGTCCGGTTCCTACGCCCTGGTGCTGCTGAACATGATCGGCTTTAACGTTACCGGCGGACAGATCGCAGGTTTACTGGACTCCTGGGTCGTCGGACTGAAAAACGAGAATCCCCGGATGAACTACGGCGTTCTGCGGGGAACGGGGTCATTAACCTACGCGCTTTCCTCCCAGTTTATGGGCACCGTCACGGTTTATCTTGGCCACGGCACGCGGCTGCTCATCGGCGGCGGATTTATGCTGCTGGCCTTTATCGCTTCTTATTTTCTGAAAGGCTGCAAGCCGGTTGAAAAGAAGGAAAGTACGCCGCAGCTGAGCGGCAAAGAAGCCATGCAGCTGGTCTTCTCCTCAAAGCCGTACATCGTTTTGATGATCGTTTCCTTCTGCCTGCTGCTGGGCAGCAACTCGATGACGACCCTGCTGCAGCTGTGCATCCAGGATTTCGGCGGCACAACGGCCCTGGTCGGGACTGCCTCCGCCATTTGTGCGCTCAGCGAAGTTCCCTGTATGTTTTTAATGGCCTATGTGATCAGCCGGGTCGGGGAACCGAAACTGATGGCATTTTGCAGCCTGTTTTATGTGATCCGTATGGCCGCGACGGCGGCGGCGGGAAGCTCGACCGTCCTGATCTGCATCCAACTGCTGCAGGGTATCACCTATGCCGTCCTGATGCCCGCCTCGATGAGTTATCTGTCCCGGATCGTCGATGAACGCGTCCGTTCGATGGCCGTCACCACCTATACGGCCGTTACAAGCTCTGTTTCCAGCATCCTGGGCAACTTCATCACAACCCTGCTGTTATCGGCCGGCTTTACCGCCCGCAGCGCTTTGATTGTCTTTGCGGCCTTTGCGCTCGTGGGCCTGGTCGTTGCCGTTTACGGACTGATCCGCAAAATCTGGTTATAAAGGAAGAACAAGAGAATGACAAAAACACATGAGATTCAGTTAAAAGGTGCCTTGGTGCAGTCCCTGTTCTGGGGCAGCTACTGCGCTTATTCCAGCTTTATCGTGACGATGCTGACCGATTACGGCTACGCTTCCGCCACAGCCACCGCCATGATGACCGCCACCAGCGTCCTCTCCTTTATCGCCCAGCCGGTGTCCGGCTACATCTGCGACAACTACATCTCCCATAAAAAGGTCTATATCGCCCTGACGATCTGTGCGCTGCCGACGATGGTCCTGCTGCCGCACGTCCTCTTTTCACCGGCCCTGACGATGGCGCTGATGCTGCTTTTCACGATATTTATGGTGCAGATGCCGGGGCTGCTGGACGCCTGGGTCATCGGCCTGACCAACCGCTATCCGCAGGTCAATTACGGCCTCTGCCGCGGTTCCAGCTCGCTTCTTTTCGCCTTTACGGCCCAGCTGATGGGCACCCTGACGACCGCTCTCGGGCACGGTGCGCGGATGTGGGTCGGCGCCGTGATCGGCTTTGCCAGCATTGTCGTCGCCTGCCTGCTGGAGGAGATTCCGCCGCACAAAAAGCAGATTACTTCGCAGGTCCGCGTCAAACAGGTCTCCACCCGGGAGACGCTGCACCTGATGGCCGCCAACAAGACCTATATCTTGCTGCTGGTGATGAGTTTTCTTTTGTTCCTCGGTTCTTCCTGCTGCGGCTCCTTCCTGCCGGTCCTGACCAAACAGCTGGGCGGCGACTCCGGCGACGTCGGGACGGTATTTGCCCTGATCGCCATCTCGGAAGTACCTGCCATGTTTCTGATGCAGGCGATTCTGCGCCATATCCCGGCGCGGAAGGTGATCGTGTTTGCGGCGCTGTTTTACCTGATGCGATTGTTTTTGACCGTCCTTTCGCCCAATTACACCATGATGCTGCTGGTGCAGATGTTCCAGGGTCTTTCCTTTGCGGTCATCTGGCCGGCTGCCATGTCCTACCTGAACAAAATCGTCGAAGAGGAGATCCGCTCGACCGCGATCATGACCTTCTCCTCCGTCACCCTCGGCATCAGCAGTATTTTCGGCAACGCCATCGGCACCCTGATCCTTTCCGCGACCGGGAATGTCCGGCTGGTATTCGTTTTCGCGTCGGTTTCGGCGGCAGTTGGCCTTACGCTCGGGCTTTTCGGTCTGGCACGGAAAATCTGGAAATAATGTTCATAAACATCAAACCGGCGCTTCCAAAAAAGGGGCGCCGGTTTTTCATGTCCAATCCATTCGCTGTTTATGGGGAAGACAAAACCCCATCCGTTTGTTATAATAAAGGTGACAAGGAGGGATATCGATGGATACCATGCAGACCGGCCGTTTTCTCGCGTCGCTCCGGCGGGAAAAACATCTGACCCAGGAGCAGCTGGGCGAGAAACTCGGCGTGACCAACAAAACCATTTCCCGTTGGGAGACCGGCAGCTACCTGCCCGGCGTCGACATGCTGCAGCTTTTGAGCAAGGAGTTTGACGTCAGTATCGGCGAACTGCTGGCAGGGGAGCGCCTGACAAAAGAAAACTACCGGGAAAAGACCGATGCAGCGCTCAGCGAGGTTTTGCGGCAGGAAAACTTCACGATAAAGGAGCGCTATGCCTATTGGGAAGGGAAGTGGAAACGGGAGCATAAACTGTTCCGGATAAGCTTTCCGGCTGCGGCCGTTATCCTGCTGGCGGCCGGAATGTGGTTTCAAAACCAGTGGCTGCTGATGCTGGCCGCGCCGGCAGGCCTGCTCGGGCATATGATCATCAACAACCGCAAGATGGCCTATATCGAGCGGCACACTTTTGAGGAATAACAAAAACGGCCCGGGTAATTCCGAGCCGTTTTATAATGCCGTGGATAATTAGCCTTTAACGCCGCCGAGGGTGATACCTTTGACGAAGTTGTTCTGGATGAAGGGGTAGATGACAATGATCGGCAGGACGCCCATAACCGCCATAGCCATACGGACGGAAGCCGCAGGGATGGTAGCCAGACCTTCCTGAGCAGTGGAGATATTTTCCGCGTTCTGCGCCAGATACTGGATGTTGTTCATCATCTGGTAGAGCAGGGACTGAATCGAATACCACTGGCTGCCGCCGGTAGAGGTCAGGTAAACGATACCGTTGTTCCAGTCGTTCCAGTAAGCGATGCCGACGAACATACCGATGGTTGCGATGATCGGCTTTGCCATAGGCAGTGCGATGGAAACGAAGGTCTTAAACTCAGAAGCGCCGTCGATCGAAGCAGCTTCCAGAATCTCGGAGGGAACGCCGGTGACGAAGTAGGACTTGGTCAGCAGGACGTTGTACGCGTTCATCAGCAGACCGGGGATCAGGATTGCCCAGAAGGTGTTCTTGATGTGGAAAACGTTGGTGTAGTTGATGTAGGTGGGAACCAGACCGCCGTTAAACAGCATCGTGAAGAATACGATGAAGGTCAGAACGCCTCTGAAGGGAACGCCCTGTCTTGCAAGGGGATAAGCGAGCATGGTGGTGATGATCAGCGAAACAACCGTGCCGACTGCGGTCAGCAGGAAGGATACGCCGTAAGCACGCAGAACCGAGTTGCCGGTTGCGAATACATAGGAATACGCTTCGGTGCTGAATACCGTGGGAATAAACCGGTAGCCGTATTTGATCAGGGCGTTGTTGTCGGTAAAGGACGAGGAAAGGAGCAGGATCAGCGGAATAATAGCTGCCAGAGCGCCGAGCATCATGATTACATTGCCAATGATC
>CAMAJC010000090.1 GCA_945835425.1 uncultured Clostridia bacterium | reverse complement strand
CAACGAAGCCGTTTCCTGCAACATCATTGCTTCCGGCGGCATCTCGGGTATCGGTGATATCGCCGCCCTGAAATCCCGGAAGATGTACGGGGCCATCTGCGGCAAGTCGATTTACCAGGGCACGCTCTCGCTGGAAGAAGCCCTGCGGCTGGCAAAGGAGGACGGAAACCATGCTGGATAAAAGAATCATCCCATGCCTTGACGTCCGGGACGGCAAGGTCGTCAAGGGCGTCAATTTTGTCGGCATCAAAGAAGTCGGCGACCCGGTCGAGTGCGCCGAGGAATATAACCGCCAGGGCGCGGACGAGATCGTTTTTCTCGACATCACCGCCACCCATGAGCATCGCAAGACCATGGCCGACGTCGTCCGCAAGACCGCCGAAAAGGTCTTTGTCCCGCTGACCGTCGGCGGCGGCATTTCGACCATCGAAGACTTTTCCACCATGCTCCGCGCCGGGGCCGATAAGGTCAGCGTCAATTCCGCTGCCCTCAAAAACCCCCAGCTGATCGCGCAGGCCGCGGACAAGTTCGGCAGCCAGTGCGTCGTTGTCGCTATCGATGCCAAGAAGATGGCCGACGGCAGCTGGCACGCTTATGTGGCAGGCGGCCGGAAAGACACCGGTATCGACGCCGTTGCCTGGGCAAAAGAGGCTTGCGAACTGGGAGCAGGGGAGATTCTCCTGACCTCAATGGACACCGACGGCACTAAGGAAGGGTTTGACCTGGAGCTGCTGCGGGCCGTTACGGCGGTTGTCAGCATCCCGGTCATCGCGTCCGGCGGCTGCGGCAGGCTGGAGCACTTTTCCGAGGTGTTTGAAAAGACCGACGCCGACGCGGCGCTGGCAGCCTCCCTGTTCCATTACCGCGAGCTGACCGTAAAACAGGTCAAGGAACATCTGCGGGAGAAAAACATCCCGGTGCGGCTGTAATGCGCCCCAAACAGAAAGGAATATATATGGAGCTGGAACAGTATTTTGTAAAGTCCGACCTGATTCCCGCCATTGTCGTCGAGGATTCCAACGACACGGTCCTGATGCTGGCGTATATGAATAAAGAGAGCCTGCGGTTGACGATGGAGACCGGCTACACCTGGTTCTGGAGCCGGTCGAGACAGGAGCTCTGGAACAAGGGCGCTACCAGCGGACACCTGCAGAAGGTGGTCTCCATCACGGCAGACTGCGACGACGACACCCTGCTCGTCCGCGTCCATCAGACCGGTGTCGCCTGTCATACGGGCAGCTACAGCTGCTTTTTTAAGGAAATCTGGAACGAAAAGGATCATAAAGAGGAGAAAAGCAATGAATGAAACACTGCAGGGCCTTTACGAGGTCATAAAAGGGCGGCAGGAAAACCCGCAGGAGGGTTCCTATACCTGCTACCTGTTTGAAAAGGGTCTGGATAAGATTCTGAAAAAGTGCGGCGAGGAATGTTCCGAGATGATCATTGCCGCCAAAAATATGGACAACGACGAGCTGAAAAACGAGATCAGCGATCTGGTTTATCATGTGCTGGTGCTGATGGCGCAGCAAAACCTCTCGCTGGAAGAGGTCGAAGAGGTGCTGGAGCAGCGCCGCCAGAAGATCGGCAACCTCAAGCAGTTCCACGTTTCCGACCATAACACCTGAGGCGTAATCGATTAAATACTGTAGCGGCGGTCTTTGACCGCCACCGGTACTGCCGCACCCATCTGTTCATAAAAAAGGATGTCCAGAGAAAAGGCCGCTTCAAAGCCAAAACTTTCAGGAGGGATTTCTCTGGACACTTTTCTGCGCCTTAAAACCCTTGCGCTCACCCTTTTTGGAGCAGTCATGACCGTTTTCGGCCTTTATCTCACGGTTTATCTCCGCTTTTATCCCCAAAGAAAGCTCCCATTGGCGCTCCGCCGCTTTTTTGGCGGCGCATCTGGAAAAGACCGCCAGAAGGGAATCTCGTCTTTTGGAGCGTCTGCTGCCGCGCTGGCAGGGACGCTCGGGACAGGGAATATCGCCGGAATCGCCGCGGCGCTGACTGCCGGAGGTCCCGGCGCGGTCTTTTGGATGTGGGTCAGCGCGATTTTTGGGATGTCTCTCAAATATGCGGAGATTTTTCTTTCCGTCCGGTTCAGAAGCGGCAAAGAGGGCGGACCGATGTATTATATCGAGCGGGCTTTCGGCGGGAATCTCCTTTCCTGTGTCTTTGCCTGCGGCTGTATCGGCGCATCCTTCGGGGTCGGCAACATGGCCCAGTCCAACGCCGCTGCCGATTCGCTGGAAGCGTCGCTGCACCTGCCGGTCCTTGTCACCGGCGTGATGATGGCGCTGGCGGTCGGATGTGTCATGGTCGGCGGCAAAAAACGGATCGTCTCCGCGTCGGAGCGGCTGATCCCGCTGATCGGCGGGATTTATCTTATTGGAGCAGCGGTCGTCATTCTCAGCCGTTTTGACCAGCTGCCCGGGATGTTCGCCCTGATTTTGCAGGACGCTTTTTCTGCCCGCAGCGCTGCCGGAGGGGTGACGGGAATCTTCGTCGGCCGCGCCTTCCGCAGCGGCATCACCCGCGGCATCTTCACCAACGAAGCCGGCATGGGTTCTGCGCCGATCATCCACGGCTCTGCGGACAACGATTCGCCGTCAGACGAAGGATTATGGGGCGTAGCGGAGGTCGCGCTGGATACCCTGATCATGTGCACAATGACGGCCGCAGTGCTGCTGCTGACCGGCAGTCTTTCGACCGGGCTGGACGGAGCCGAACTGACCGTCGCCGCGTTTTCCTCGGTTTTAGGGGACGGCGCAGGCATCTTTCTCGGCATTTCGACCGCGCTCTTTGCCTTTTCGAGCATCCTCTGCTGGAGCTGGTGCGGCGAAAGCGCGCTTATTTACCTCGGTGCCGGAAAGAAAGGGCAGTGGATCTACCGCTGTTTATTTCTCGCGGCCATCATTATCGGGACTGCGTTCCCAGTACAGACAGTCCTGTCCGTATCCGATCTGCTCAATTTTTATATGTCCATCCCGAATCTTCTCGCAATCTTCCAGCTGAAAAAAACAGTCCGTGCGGAAACATTTTCGGATTTTGCCTAAAAAACTGAAATTCTGCACAGTCAATATATGATATCTGCATTTTTATGCGCGTAATTTGTCGCAAAATCGAGTAAAACCGGGAATATTTTGTTGCGGCAGAAAATTTTTGCGGAAATCAGTTATTCTTTGTCGAATTTGCCGGTTGAAGAATCGGAGCCGAAGTGATATTATTGTCTCTAGCACATTGACATATGTTTTCGATACAGAAACTTTTGAAATCTATATAGGAGGTTAATCATGGAAGAAAAACCCCGGTTTCTCGTGGTAAGCGCCGACGTACTTCCCAGCGTTTTTCTGAAGGTCATCGAAGCCAAACGGCTGCTGTCCAAGGCCCAGGCCAAGAACTCATCGGAAGCCTGCCGCATGGTCGGCATCTCCCGCAGCGCGTACTATAAATACAAGGACAACGTAAAGGTCTATGAAGAGAACGCTTCCGGACAGCTGAGCACCCTGTATATGCGCCTTTCGGACGAACCAGGTGTCCTGTCCCGCGTTCTGCAGCAGCTGTACGAAGCGGGCGCCAACATCCTGACTGTCAACCAGAACATCCCTGTGGACACCGTCGCGGTCGTCACGATCAGCATCCGGATCAACCGGGACCGCACCGATCTGGACGAAATTCTCGCATCTCTGTCAGAGATTTATGGCGTTGTTTCAGTCAAGAGAATATAATGAAATAAACCTATGGAGAAAGGGTTGGCACAGATGGTAAAAGTTGCCGTTCTGGGACACGGCACCGTCGGCTCCGGCGTTGTCGAGCTGTTCCAAAAAAACGCAAAAAGCATTACTTCCCGCGCCGGGCAGGAGATCGAGGTCAAGCGGATTCTGGACATCCGCGAGTTTCCTGATCTGCCTTATGCGGATAAATTTACGAAGGATTTTAACGAAATCCTGAACGACCCCGAAATTTCGATCGTCGCGGAAGTCATGGGCGGTCTTTCTCCGGCCTTTGATTTTACGAAATCCCTTCTGGAGCACGGCAAGAGCGTCGTCACCTCCAACAAGGAGCTGGTCGCGGCAAAGGGCGCGCAGCTGCTGGCGATTGCCAAAGAGCACAACGTCAACTACTTTTTTGAGGCCAGCGTCGGCGGCGGCATCCCGATCATCCGTCCGATGCACCAGTGCCTGGCTGCCAACGAGATCACCGAGGTCGCCGGCATCCTCAACGGAACAACCAACTACATTCTGACCAAGATGATCCATGAATCGGTCCCGTTTGATGAGGCCCTCGCCACTGCCCAGCAGCTCGGCTACGCGGAGCGCAATCCCGCTGCCGACGTGGAAGGGCATGACGCCTGCCGCAAGATCTGCATCCTGGCGTCTCTGGCTTTCGGCAGCCATGTTTATCCCCATACGGTCTACACCGAGGGCATCACCAAACTGACGCTGGACGATGTCGCCTATGCGGAAAACTGGGGCGGCGTCATCAAGCTGATCGGACGAGCCAAAAAGCTGGATAATGGCAAGATGTATGCGACGGTTTATCCGGCGCTGCTCTCCTCCCACAGCCAGCTGGCCGGGATCGACGATGTTTTCAACGGCATCCTGATCCGCGGCAACGCCACCGGCGACGTCGTATTCTACGGACGCGGTGCAGGAAAGTTCCCGACCGCCAGCGCTGTCGTTGCAGATATGATCGATATCTCCAAAGCCAGCAGCACCAGCAAATCCCTCAGCTGGAAGGATTCCGATGCCGACAACGTCGCGGACTATAAGGAAGCGCCGCTGCAGTTCTATATCCGCGCCGATCTGTGCGGTGCAGCACAGCCCGATATTGCCGATGCTTTCGGCGACGTCACCTGGCTCAGCCGTCCCGGACAGCCGGCAGACGAGGTTGCCTTTGTCACCGACATAATGACGGAGTATGAACTGGACGATAAGATCAGCACCCTTGGCAATAAGATTTCCGTTAAATCCATGATCCGTGTTCTGGATTATTGATTGCGATATCGAAATAGGAGCGGTATCCGCTACCTGAATGGAGGCAGTTATGAGACTGATTGTACAAAAATTCGGCGGCACGTCTGTCAAAGATAAAGAACGCATCTTCAATGTCGCCAATATCATCACCAATACCTACAAAAACGGCAACAACGTCATCGCCGTCGTATCCGCCCAGGGCGATACCACCGACGACCTGATCGAAAAGGCCAACGACATCAACCCCCATGCCAGCAAACGGGAAATGGATATGTTGCTGAACACCGGCGAGCAGATTTCCGCGTCCCTCCTGGCCATGGCCATTGAATCGCTGGGTTACCCGGTCATCTCCCTGAACGGCCACCAGGCCGGCTTTTACACCGACTCCAACTACTCCAAAGCCCGCATCAAAAAGATCGACACCGAGCGTATGGAGCGGGAACTGGACAAAAAGCGGATCATCATCGTCACCGGCTTCCAGGGCGTCAACCGTTATGACGACGTGACCACCCTCGGCCGCGGCGGCAGCGACACCAGCGCCGTTGCGATCGCAGCAGCCATGAAAGCGGACCTCTGCCAGATTTACACCGACGTCGACGGCGTCTACACCGCTGACCCCCGTCTGGTTCCGTCCGCCAAGAAGCTGGACGAAATTTCCTTCGACGAGATGCTGGAGCTGGCCTCCTGCGGCGCACAGGTCCTGCACAACCGTTCGGTCGAAATGGCCAAGAAATACAATGTCAATCTGGAGGTATGCTCCAGCCTGGAACACAAACCCGGTACGAAAGTCAAAGAGGTAACGAAAATGGAAAAATTACTGATCAAAGGCGTAGCAAAAGATGATGACGTAGTCCGTATTGCAGTCGTCGGTCTGCCCGACAAACCCGGCATCGCATACAAGATTTTCTCCCTGCTGGCATCCAAGAAGATCAACGTCGACATCATCCTCCAGTCGATCGGCCGTGACGGCACCAAGGACATCAGCTTCACTGTTCCCAGAGACTCCGCCGAAATGGCCAAAGAAGTCCTCGAAAGCGCGCGGGATATCCTCAGACCCAATAAGATCGAGATTGCCGACAACGTAACCAAGGTTTCGATCGTCGGCGCCGGCATGCAGTCCAACCCCGGTGTTGCTGCAAAGATGTTCGAGGCTCTCTACGAAGCCAACATCAACATCAAGATGATCTCCACCTCCGAGATCAAGATCTCTGTCCTGATCGACCGCGACCAGGGCGTCAAGGCGATGAACGCGCTGTCCGAAGCTTTCATCAACAACTGATTTTGCGCATAAAAAACCGCGAGCTGGGAATGACCCGGTTCGCGGCTTTTTGGTTTATGCATTTTTTGTCAGGATGTACATTTTCTCGTCAAAGGTCTCGCCCAGCTGCTCCGAAACACAGACGCAGTTTTTCAGATAGGTAAACCCGCATTTTTCGATAACCCGCCTGCTGCGGTCATTGAAGGTAAAGTGCCCGCAGAAGAGGACTTCTGCGTCGGTATTGTGGAAAACCCAGTCGATGACAGCCCGGACGGCTTCGGTCATCATGCCTTTTCCCCAGTAATCGGGGTTTAAAACGTACCCGACCTCCAAACCGCGCCGCGGGTCGTCCGCATCCATAGCTTTCGGCTCATGCAGCCCGAGAGAACCGATTACCTTACCGGTTTCTTTGGAAACCACTGCAAAACAATCGTCCTCTTCCACAAACATCCGCAGGATTTTCCGGCTTTCTTCGACAGATGCATGATACTTCCATCCGGCAGGGCGGCCGACTATTTCCAGCTGAGCATAGGCATACAAGTCCTCTGCGTCCTGCCGGGTATCCTCCCAGCCGCGCAGCAGCAGGCGCTCCGTCTCAATTCTGGTATCGCCGACTTTAAAAGGCGTGTACATGGAACCCCTTCTTTCTCAGAATAATTTAAGGCCCAGTGTATCACGCCTGCATACATTTGTCAAGCTTTTTTATTCATTCACATACAGATATGGCCGGATATCCGCCAGTTTCTTCTCACCGATACCCTTGACGTTTAAAAGTTCATCCACGGACACAAATGCGCCCACCTCGTCACGGTATGCGATGATACGCCCGGCAAGCTCCTCGCCGATGCCCGGCAGGGAAATGAGCTGCTCTGCAGTTGCAGTGTTCAGGTCAAAGGGGATAAT
>CAMAJC010000089.1 GCA_945835425.1 uncultured Clostridia bacterium | reverse complement strand
CCTTCCTTATGGATTCCGGTAGGCGTCAAATCCGGAACTGGTAACAATTTCATTGTCATTCGTCACCCAGACCGCTTCTACATCCGGCAAACTTTCAACCAGCGACAGGCCCTCCTCCACCGGCATTAAAAACAATGTCGTGGAGAGCCCGTCCGCATAACCGGAGCGGTCGGAGATCACCGAAACGGCGTGCATATATTCCGCAGGCATCAGGGTCTCAGGATCAATGATATGGTGGTATTGGTGTCCGTCCACCGTATAATAGCGCTGGTAATCGCCGCTGGTGACAACGGACAGGCCGGACAGCTTCAGGGTCATCAGGTAATCCTCCTGGCTGCGGTCGGGGTTTTCCAGGCCGATGATCCAGGAATTGCCCTCCTTCCCTTCCTTCCAGCCGACTGTGCAGACGTTTCCGCCAATCGAAAAGGCGGCGTTGGACAGGCCCTTGTCCGCAAACTGGGCGGAAACCTGCTCCACGGCGTACCCCTTGGCGATCGAGCCGACGTCCAGGCTCATGTCCGGGTCGGCAAGATAGACGGTTGAGGCGTCCGCGTCGATGATCAGATCGTCCATATTCGTATGGGCAGCGGCGGCGGTCAGTTCATCCACCGGCGGCAGCTGGGCAGATTCCGGATCGGAAAGTCCTTCTTCCCGGTAGTCATGCCAGACCGAAAGGACGCTGCCGAAGCAGATGTTCACTTTGCCGTCCGAAAGATCGTACATCTCCCTGCCAAACTGCAGCAGATCGATAATCCGGGAATCGACCTCGACCGGCGCGATTCCGGCGTTGTCGTTGATCGTTTTCAGGTTGTTCATGCCCTCATAGGTATGATAAATATCATACAGCTGATGATACTCGGTGAGCAGGTCCTTATAGGCCCCGGCGCTCTCCTGAAACGCCTTTTCATTCTCCGTATAGGCGACGATCGTCGACGCCGTATCAAAAACATCCAGAAAACTGGTCGAAAACCGCTCCAGTCTGGCTGTACATCCGGTCAGCGAGACGGACATAAACACACCGGCTGCAAGAGCCGCGCATCTGGCGGAAAGCCGCATCCAGAATACTCCTTCCTGTTAAACCAAAACGGGAAGAGTGATGCTCTCCCCGTTTTCTGCCGCAAATGGATTATTTAGCCGCAGCAATAGCCTTTTCGGTGTTAGCCAGAATGCTGGAAACGGTGATGGTGCAGCCTGCGGACAGGTCTGCGTCGGAAGCTTTGCCGTCGGTTACAGCAGTCTTGGAAACCTCATCAGCGGTCTTGCCGGTGACGTAGGTCTCGAAAGCTGCAGCCTGCTCAAACCATTCCTTGCCGATGGCGCTGGAGCCGCGCATGCCGTAGTCTTCGCCAAGCTGCTTCTTGGAGGTGTGTTTGGCGGAATCGATATCAAATGCGCCGTCAACGATCGGGAGCTTGCCCTGCAGAGCGTCGATCTGGCAGGAGGTAACCTTGCCGTCGCTGCCTACGGTTACAGCGCAGAACTCGGTGTTGTAAGCAACGGAATCTTCCTTGGAAGCGTCTGCGGAGGTAACAGCCAGGCCCAGTTTGTCGGAAGCGCCGACCGTAACGGAAGCGGACTCAGCAGCGGAAGCAACTGCGTCGATGAAGCCGGTAACGGTGATGGTGCAGCCTGCAGCCAGGTCAGCATCGGTGGTCTTGCCGTCGGTGACGGGGATTGCACGAACCTCAGCAGCGGTCTTGCCGACTACATACTTTTCAAAAGCTTCAGCCTGTTCGTACCATTCCTTGCCGATACCGCTGGCGCCGGCCATGCCGTAATCGCCCTGCTTCTCGGTCTTGGTGCGCAGGTCAACTTCGCCGACGGTGCCGTCTGCGATAGAGGGTTTGATCTGGGTCTCTTCGATGTCGCAGGCGATGATCTTGCCGTTGCTGTCAACCATAACAGCTGCGTAAACGGCGCCGAAGGTTGCTTTTTCAGCTTCGCCTTCTACAGAAGCGGAAACGCTGACGCCGACTTTTGCGTCGCCGGAAGCTTTGCTGCTGCTGCCGCTGTTAGAGCAAGCGACCATAGACAGGCTCATTGCTGCCATCAGTGCAATTGCAATAAATCTTTTCATTTTTTATGTCCTCCATACATTTAATGTGCACAAGTCATATCTTCTATGACTCTTACCAGTATAGCACATTACCTATAATTGTCAAGCGCTTTTTTGCAAATTTTCCTAAAATGAAAATGGAAATAAATTACTGCTTGATAATGATGTGCGCCGGGCATTTTTCCGCGCATTTGCCGCAGGCATCGCAGAGATCCTGGTCGATATGGGCGATGTTGTTTTTGAGGGTGATCGCGCCGGTCGGGCAGTTTTTCGCGCAGATACCGCAGCCGATACAGCCGACGTCGCACATATCCCGAACCTTTTTGCCCTTTTCCTGCGAGAAGCAGCGGACAACATAAGACGCGTCATACGGAACCAGCTCAATCAGGTTATGCGGGCAGGTTTCCACGCACTTGCCGCAGGCACGGCAGGCATCCCGGTCGACGATCGCGCGGCCGTTGACGACCTTGATCGCGCTGAAAGGACAGGCCTGTACGCAGGAGCCCAGACCCAGACAGCCGTATGCGCAGGCTTTTGCGCCGCGTCCGGGAGCGAGCGAGACCTGGTAGCAGGAGGTCGCGCCGTGGTAGTTATAAATAAACTTGGTCTTGTCGCAGGAACCGGAGCATTTTACAAAGGCGACCTTGCGGACAAAGTCTTCGACCGGCAGGCCCATGGCCTCAGAGATCTTCTTTGCAGCTTCCGCGCCGCCGACCGGACAGGTGTTGGGCTTTGCCTCGCCTTTTACGATCGCTTCCGCCAGGGCATCGCAGCCTGCATAGCCGCAGCCGCCGCAGTTGTTGCCCGGCAGACATTCACGGACCTCAGTGATCTTCTCATCGGTAGGGACGGCAAAGAACTTCCCGGCAACGCCCAGCAGCAGGCCGATAATCAGACCGATCAGGGCGATGACGACAGTCGCAACGATAATTGCGGTGATATTCACGTTTTGCACTCCCCTTTCTTATACAAGCCCTTTGAAGCCGTAGAACGCGATCGCCATCAGGCAGGCCGACAGCAGAACGACCGGCATACCCTGGAAGGATTTGACGATATCGTTGTGGGCGATCTTCTCGCGGACGCCGGCCATCAGGACGATTGCCAGCGTGAAACCGATCGAAGCGCCGAGGCCGGTGCAGACGCTGGTGATGAAATTGTATTCCTTCTGGACATTGGTCAGGACGGTGCCCAGAACGCAGCAGTTGGTGGTGATCAGCGGCAGATAAACGCCCAGCGCCACATAAAGGCTGCGGCTGACTTTCTTCAGCACCATCTCGACCAGCTGTACCAGCGCGGCAATGACGATGATAAAGACGATGGTTTTCAGGTAGGTCAGGTCGAAGGTGACCAGGACGAGGTTATAAAGCACCGCGCAGATCGCCGACGCAATCGTTACGACGAAGATGACGGCGGCGCCCATACCGGCAGCGGTCTTGACCTGCTTGGAGACGCCGAGGAAGGGACAAAGCCCGTAAAACTGCGACAGAATAACGTTATCGACCAGTGCGGCCGTGATAATGACTAAAATCAGGTTCATCATTTGACCTCACCGCCTTTCTTTTCTTCAGCTGCTTTCTTCGCGGCTGCGGCTTTTGCGGCCTTTTCCGCTTTCAGCTTTTCCTGCATCTCGAGGGCTTCCTTCGCCTTCTGTTCCGCGATGGCCATATGGTTTGCGGAGCAGGCGTGGCCGGTACAGCCGGCGCAGTTGCCGCCGCAGGCGATATCGTCGCCCTTGATGTTGGTGGCGGAAGGAGCCTTGAATTTATTCTGGAGGGCGGTCAGGATCGCCAGCACGAGGAACGCGCCGGGAGCCAAAACCAGGATGGAGATGGGGGTATAGATCGAAGGCATGACGGTGAAGCCAAAGAGCGTGCCGGCGCCGAACAGCTCACGGACCATGCCGATGATGGTCAGCGCGACGGTGAAGCCGAGGCCCATGCCGATGCCGTCAAAGATCGACGGGATGACCGGGTTTTTGGAGGCGTAGGACTCCGCGCGGCCGAGGATGATACAGTTTACAACGATCAGCGGGATGTATACGCCCAGGGACTCATACAGGCTGGTCACATAGGCGTGCATCAGCATCTCGACGATCGTGACGAAAGAAGCGACGATAACAATGTATGCGGGCATTCTGACGCCGTCCGGAATGACCTTGCGCAGGGCGGAGATCAGCATATTGGACATGATCAGGACGACCATGGTCGAAATGCCCATGCCGAGGCCGTTGATGGCGCTGGTGGTTACGGCCAGCGTCGGGCACATGCCCAGCATCAGAACAAAGGTCGGGTTTTCTTTGACCAGACCGTTGACAATCCGTTCAAGCGGTTTATTCATTTGCGCACCCTACCTTTCTTATAAAAGATTGTTGTTGACGAAATAGAGGCCTGCGCCGACGGCTTCACGGACAGCTTTGGTCGTGAAGGTCGCGCCGGAGATGGCGTCGATCTCGTCGGCGGAGGTGAGGCCGGGGAACTGGCTCTTAAAGGAATCGTCCTCACATTTTGCACCGAAGCCGGGGGTCTCGGAATGTTCCAGCGGCTTGAAGCCGGTGATCGCACCGCTTAAGTCGACGCCGATTGCAACCGTTACTTCACCGTTATAGCCGTTTTTGGAAGTGGCGGAGAGGACATAGCCGATGACGTTGCCAGAGCCGTCCAGGGCGGTCATGACGTCGTCAATGACTGCGCCGGTGTAGCCTGCGTCGGCGATGCTCTGGGCAGAGGAAGCGATCAGCTCGTCGGAGCCGTCTACAGCGCCGAAGGAGTCGGCACTTTGATAAACCTCGACATAAGCTTCCGCTTTCGCAGCCAGCTGCGCCTGCTGGATCGGGGTCAGAGTCAGCTGATAGACAAAGGAAAGGCAGACGCCTGCGACCAGGGTGATCGCGCAGAGGATCAAAGCGTTTTTAACAGGGTTTTCCTTTTTCATGCCTTCGCGCCTCCCTTCTGCTTTTTGCTGCCGAAGGGCTTCGGAACGGTGATCCGCTCGATCAGCGGAACGACCATGTTGGAGATGATGATCGCGTAGGATACGCCTTCAGCGGACTTGCCGACGACGCGGAAAAGTGCGGTCAGGAAACCGAGCAGCAGGGCGTAAATCACCTGGCCCATGGGGGTGATCGGGCTGGTGACATAGTCGGTCGCCATGAAGAAGGCGCCGATCAGCAGGCCGCCGCCGAACAGCTGGGCCAGCAGATAGGTGCAGGAAGGCATACCTGCGCCGGTCGCCAGGTTCAGGATCACGATAAAGACCATGGTGGAAAGGATGTAGATACCGGGGATCCGGATGCTGATGACCTTTTTATAGAGCATATAGCCTGCGCCCAGAAGGATCGCGAGGACAGAGGTCTCACCTATACAGCCGGAGTAGTTGCCGAGAAACATCTGCAGAAGGTCAACACTTCCACCGGATTTCAGCGCCGTCAGAGGCGTTGCGGCAGAGACGCCGTCGACCGCCGGGAAGTTGGTCATCAGAGAGGAGAAGGAGATCAGCAAAAAGCACCGGGCTGCCAGAGCCGGGTTCATAAAGTTCTGGCCGACGCCGCCGAACAGCTGCTTGACGACTAAAATCGCAAAGACGCTGCCCATGGCCGGAAGCCAGAGCGGAACGGTGCTGGGCAGATTGACCGCGAGGATCAGGCCGGTGACAACCGCGCTCCAGTCCCCTACCGTTACGGGACGCTTGCACAGCTTTTCAAAAAGAAATTCCGTCAGGACAGCCGCCGCCACACTGATCAGAATGACAAGCAGCGCGCGGTAGCCATTGTTGTAGATGCCGAACAGGCAGGCCGGCATCAGGGCGATGGCGACGTCGCGCATGATGGATGATGTACCGGTTTCCGACCGCAGATGGGGCGAAACCGAGACGCTATACATGGTGTTCAAACCGATAACCTCCTTTATTTCGAAGCCTTGGCCGCAGCTTCCGCTTTTGCTTTCGCTTCGCGGCGCTGGCGGTTGACCATCTGTTTGCCGTATTTGCAGCCCTGGGTCAGCGGACGTCTTGCCGGGCAGGAGATGGTGCAGGCGCCGCATTCCATACATTCCATGCCGCCCAGCTTCTCAAACCGCGCAAAATCGTCATGGTTCACCGCATCATCCAGCATCTGCGGAATCAGGTTCGACGGGCAGGCTTTGACACAGCGGCCGCAGTGGATGCAGTTGGTCGCCGGATAATCGGCAACCTCATCCTCCACAAAGGCAAGGATCGAAGACGAGGTCTTCTGTACCGGGATGTCCAGGGTGAACATGGCGGTGCCCATCATCGGGCCGCCGGAGATGATCTTTTCGGGCTGTTCAGCAAAACCGCCTGCTGCGTCCAATACGGACTGATGGCTGCAGCCGAGGGAAACCTCGAGGTTGCAGGGGCTCTTGACGGCGTCGCCGGTGATGGTCATGACCTTGGTGATCAGCGGAGTCGAGCAGCAGACCGCCTGATAAATGGCGATGACGGTCGCGACGTTCTGGACGATGCAGCCCGCGTCAAAGGGCAGCATGGTCGAGTTGATATCCCGGCCGGTGATCGCATGAATCAGCATCCGTTCGCCGCCCTGGGGGTACTTGGTCTTTAAGGGGCAGACTTCGATTTTCGATTCGCCTGCGGTCTTTTCCTGCAGCAGTTTGATGGCATCGGGTTTATTGTCCTCGATGCCGATCACGCCTTTGGCATTCGGGAAAAGCGACAGAATGACCTTCAGACCGGTCAGCAGCTCATCGGGACGCTCCAGCATCAGCCGGTAGTCGCTGGTCAGATACGGTTCACATTCCGCGCCGTTGACGATAATGTACTCAACCTTGCTGTCGTCCTTGGTCGTCAGCTTGACATGGGTCGGGAAGCCTGCGCCGCCGATACCGACGATGCCTGCGTCGCGGATAATATCACGGATCTCAGCGGGAGAAAGCCGGGTGTAGTCCCGTTTCTCTCCCAGCCCGGGAACCGGCTCATACTGGCCGTCGTTTTCAATGACGATACATTCCCTCGTCTCACCGACGATCGTCGTGCGCATATCGATCTTTTTTACTGTACCGGAAACAGACGAGCAGATGCCCGCGGAAACAAATCCTCCGGGCTTCGCGATCTGCTGGCCGACTAGGACACGGTCTCCCGGCGCTACAACCGGAACTGCCGGTGCGCCGATATGCTGGCTAAGCGGATAAACCATCTCACCCTCCGGGAGCACCCGGCGAATCGCCTCATCTTTGGAGAGCGCCTTCCCGTCAT
>CAMAJC010000088.1 GCA_945835425.1 uncultured Clostridia bacterium | reverse complement strand
AATGTCAAACCGCAGTTTTTCCAGCGAGGCGACGTCCTGCAGCAGCTCGATCTTCTGGATATATAAATCCGACATCCGGTAGGCGGTCTGGCTGTCCAGTCCGCCTTCGACGGCTGCCCGGCAGGCAATCGCAGCCGCGCAGATGCCGGTGTTTTTGATCTGGCGCAGGGTGTCGCTGGACATTTTCCCTGCCAGCATCGGCGGCGGTGCATTGAACAGCTCCCGAAGTCGGTCCGGTTCGCCCTGCCGGACATAGGAGAGCACCAGCTTTTCAAACTGCTGTCCCTGGTCCACCAGCTGTGCGTCGGTCTGCCACAGCTCCTCTTCCCGCGTTTTCAGATAGCTGGTCTGGATATCGCTCCGGTGCTCCTCAGGCCGGACATTGATATACAGCCGCTCCATCGGGAAAGCTTTCTGCTCCAGCACCGACGCCAGAAACGTCATCAGCCAGCCGACCCGTTCCGCCGAGATCACCGGAAAGCAGGACAGGGTGTGCAGATAAGCCGCTTTGTCTTCCGGCCCTACCCGCAGCAGGAACAGCTGCTCCTCCAGCAGCCGCGGCTCCGGATTTTCCGGCCTGCTCGGGCCGATAATGACCCGGTCGCCGTTTCGCAGGGTCAAAAACCCGTAAAACTGCTGCAGCGGCGTCGTGAAGACCCCGGCTCGGTGGCTTTCGTCCAACAGCTGCGGCAGGAAGGGCAGCGCCGGGTCGGGATGCAGATGATAAACAGAATAATAATATAGACATTCCTCTCCCCGGTACAGCCGCACCGCCGCGCAGGTCGCTTTCGCCAGCGCATGGCAGAGGAAAGAAAGATACTCCTCATGAAGAGTTTCCATAGAGACAGCCTCCTTTTATATAATAAATCTAACATTTTTATAATACAATGTCAATCCTGTGTGATAAAATAGAGACAGAAATGTCGAAAACTAGGAGGTTTGACTATGGCACGCAGATATGACCCCGCACTGCTGGACGCGATGCGTTCCCGGCAGCGGGAAAGAGAGTATGAAGGAGTACCCGTCCTGATTAAGCCGATCCCCGAAGGCGGGATTCCGGGCGATATGGACCCGCGGCTTTACAAGTCGATGCGGCTGATGCCCCTTTTCTCCAAATTCATGTTCAAGACCAAAAAAGACGCGACGATCGAGGAAACGGTGGAGCCGCTGAAAAAGATGTTCGCCGACTACAAGGGCGATTACATCGACGACCTGCCCGTGACCACCCAGCGGATCACCGTCCCCAGTGCCGACGGCTATCCGGTGCCGGTGCGGATCTATAAGCGGGAACAGGCCGGTTCTTCGCTTCCGGTATTTGTTTATTATCACGGCGGCGGATTCTTCGGCGGCGGACCGGATATCGTCGAGCAGATGTGCCGGCTGCTGGTGCAGAAGCTGGACTGTATCGCATTAAACGTCGATTACCGGCTCTGCCCGGAAAGCCATTATCCCCATCCGCTGGACGACTGCTGGGAAGCGACCCGCTGGGCCTATGAAAATGCCGAAAGCCTGGGCGCCGATCCTCATAAGCTGGCGGTCGGCGGCGACAGCGCAGGCGGCAACCTGGCCGCGGCGGTCACCTTAAGGGACAGGGAAGAGGGAACCGGCATGGTGAAGCTGCAGGTGCTTTTGTACCCGGCGGTCAATCTGGCCGGAAAGAATACCGAGTTTTATCACGGCGTCGACATGGCCAAATACCGGATCAGCAAACGCCATCGCCGGGTGTTGACCAGCGTTTTGAAGATGATGACCGGGATGCTCAGCGACACCAGCCTGCTGGACCGCATCTACCTGCAGGGACACCTTTCGCCCGAGCACATCTACGCTTCGCCGCTGCTGGACGATTTCCACGGTCTGCCTGAAACCCTGCTCATTTTCGGCGAGCACGATATGCTGGCCTTTGAGGACTTCGCCTATGCCCAGACCGCGGTCAAGGCAGGCGTCCCCATCAAGACGGTTATCTACGAGGGCATCTCCCACGGTTTTGCCGACCAGACCGGCGTCATGCCGCAGGCAGAGGACGTCATGCAGGAGATCGCCGACCAGATGAATGCGGTATTATAATTCCATTATTTCCGGTGTATATTTCCCGTCTTTGACAGGGAAAACACATAAATCATTATTTCAGGAGAATTATCATGGAAGATAAGCATCTGATCTCCGGAAAAGAAGCCGGGATTCTTTACCTGTTCCTCGCTGTCATGCTGGTGGTCGGTTCGATATTCGACTACCCGATCTCCCAGGCACTGTATAACGAGAGCAATCTTATCGGCATCTTCTTCGCCGCTTACGGCGAATACCCGGCCATGCTGGACTTTGTGGCAGCAGGCGCTCTGCTGATCGTCGGCCGCAACCGGGAGAAAAAGCTGATCGGCGTGCTGCCGCGGCTGAACAAGCGCTTTGCAGGCAAACGGCGGCTGCTGGTGGGCATCGGGTTTGCCTGGGCCTGCATCGTGGCCTTCTCGCGCATCATCATGGGCGCCCATTACCTGACGGACACGGTGATCGGCCTTTCGGTCGGGCTTGCCTGCCTGATTCTGGTCGACCGGATCGTTTTCCGCGGTAAAGCTGCCGCTAAATAACACTACCCCTGTATATGAAAAAAGTCCCGGAACCGTCTGATTCCGGGACTTCAGCTTGTCGATAAAATCGGAAGTAAGCCCTCTCAGTCAGCCTAACGGCAGTTTTCCGCAGGAAAACGCAGCTCGTCCCCAAAGTGGGAGCCTTTGGCAAAGACAGAAAGCTGCACAAATCGGTCAGTCCTGCATCTGCCCGGATGTTGCCAAGGCCTCTCCCTTTGGGAGAGGTGGCCGTAGGCCGGAGAGGGCGGGAATAATTTCTACTATTTCGACAAACTGAGATATCGAAGATATCGTTGACCCACTGCTCCTCCGAGGAGCGCGCCGCCAGACAGAAAAGCTGGCCGATCTTTGCTTTCAGATCCATTTTGGAAAAGGTTTCCTTGACCCACCCGATCTGGCCTTCGTCCAGGTTAAAGGGCGGTTTTTGCATCTGCTCAAAAATGTTCATGTTGACACCTCTTTCATGTATTGGCGGATAATCTTTTTTGCTCCTTCCGGTGCAGCAGCATCATCCAGAGGGCGCTGACGGCGGCGGTGCCGATGCATCCGGCGATGACCGGTAGCCGCGGCGAATCGTTGCCCAAAGCGGCGATGGCGCCGATCATGGGCGTCGCGAGGAAATTCCCCAGGTGCATGCAGGAGATAAACAGTCCCGAGGCCAGAGTGCCTTCACTGGACGGCAGGGTGCTGAACTCCATGATGCAGGCAGGCCATATCCAGTGGATCGTGACGCCGACGATGACCGTCCCCAGAGCCAGCAGCGCCGTGTTTCCGGAAAAAGCCGCCAGCGCCAGTCCCAATGTCTGCAGAATCAGGCTGACAGGGATAAATTTTTTCTGCAGCAGCCGGAACACCTTGCCGAAGCAGAAACCTGCCGCCATGCCGCCGATCGAATAAGCGGACAGGATGGTCCCGGCCGTGGCCGCGGTTCCCAGCCCTTCCCGAACCAGAATGGAGGAGATATTCAGCAGCAGCGGCGCCGTCAGCAAGAATAATACCCCAAATCCGACACAGGTCCAGAAGGTTTCCGCCGAAAGGCGCGTCTTTTGCGGCTTTGCCTTTTCCGCCTTTTTCGCCGCCGCGTTTTCTTTATCCGGCTCCGGAAGAAACAGGAGAACCAGCGCAAGCGGCAGCAGCACGATTCCGTATACCAGCCAGGTGTACCGGACATCGAAGGTGCAGATCACGCCGGAAACGCTCTGATACAGCACGCCGCAGATGTTCATGACCGCGGAGCAGATTCCCTGCCATACGGCCTGCTTTTCCTGCGGAAGCAGCCGCATGATCAGCGCACTGGACAGCGGAGAGGCGATTCCGACGCCGATGCCCAGCATCAGCCGGCAGATCAGCACCGCAGCAAAGCTGTCCATCACCCAGAAGGGAAGTATGCCGCCCAGCAGCACGCACAGCATGGCCGCAATCGTCAGCGCCCGGTAGGAAATTTTCTTTCCGGCGACAGCTCCGGCAAGGGTGGAACAGGGGATGGCTGCCAGGGAGATGGACGTGGAGAGAAGCAGGACGGTGCTGTACGGGATGCCGCTGTAAAACTGCGCCAGGCTGTTCAGCGCCGGGCTGATGACCGCGGGGCTCTGGGCCAGGGTAAACACCGCCATGATGCTGAGAATGACCAAGATGGAAGAGGCTCTTTTTCGCATTTTATCAGCTCCTTTTCTGTTTTCAGTATAGAATAGATAAGGTAAAATATCAAATACTTATATTTTATGAAATATTATAACTTTAGATTATGCAAAGCGGTTGGCGCAAAATTCCGGCGGCGTCTGCCTTTCCCAAAACGCGACTGCGTCATCTATCCAGCCTTCCGCGACGGTGCCTGTTCCCAGGCCGAACCCGTGGCCGAGGCCGGGATATTTGTGGAACTCGGTATCAATGCCGAAGGCCTGCAGACGTTTCAGGCGGCTTTCCATCGTGCGCCAGCCGGCGATTCCGTCGCTGTCGCCGATGCAGGCATAGGTCGGCGGATCATTTCTGGAATACTGGACGTGGCCGGTATACTGCATAATGACGGCGCCCGGCTGCGGCAGGTCATCGCCGCCGAAGGCAGCAGGTCCGTATGTTCCCAGCCATGCTGCCATCCGTGCGCCTGCGCTGCCGCCCCATAAGGAGTAGCAGTCCGTATCGATTTCCAGCTCCTTCGCGTGCGCAAAAATAAAGCTGATCGCCCTTGCCAGGTCCTCGCAGGCGCTCTGGGCATCCGGACGATAGATCAGCGCAAAGGCGTTGTAGCCCATTTTGGACAACTCCAGCGCATGGGGAAAGCTGTCGTGCATGGCGCCCACATAGGCAAAAGCGCCGCCGGCATTGCAGGCGGCAAACTTTCCTCCCGGCTCTCCGCGGAAGAAAAACAGGCCGGTATCTGCTTTTTCCGGGTCCGCCGCTTTCTCTTCCTCCGTATAGATGTCAAAAAAGATGGTGTCGCCCGCTTCCGCGTGATTTCTCATATAATTTACGATTTCCACGGTCTTGTCCGGGTCGATGTGGCTGTACCAGGTCAGCCGCAGATTTCCCAGCGTCTCACCGCTGTGGTACCAGTCTTCCACCGGAAAGATCAACCGGCCGTATGAGCCGAAAACCGGGTCATGCGTGACCGTCGTGATGCTGGTTTCTTTTGTATAATGTTCGGTCTGTGCCGTTTGCATGGGTTCATCCTCCGTTTTTTCTGCCGCCTGCCTGCTGTCATACCCGCCGCAAAGGATGAGCACCGCGGCAAGCAGCACGCCAATGATTCCGGCTGCAAGGTTCCGTTTCATAAGCTTCTCCAAAATAAGTGACTTTTTGTTATTTATTCTTTTCTTATAGTATAAACCAATTGAAAGCTGAAAAGAAGTCCCGATTGGTTATGCAGTATAAACCATAGGGTTAACACCATATGTTCATTTTTCCAATAAAACAGCCTTGCTCCTGAACGGATTCGGAGCAAGGCTGCAGGATATGATGTTATATGAAAAAAGCCGGTTATTCTTCAAAATTGCATTTTGTCGTTGCAAGGCGCTGGAGAGACTCCGGCGTTACCTTATAAAACGGCTCATGTTTATTGAGCGCGGCGATCATCGCCATCTCGTCGTCGGTCAGGCTGAAGTCGAAAATCTCTGCGTTTTCCTTGATATGGCCGAAGGACTTGCTGCCGGGGACGAGGGCAAAGCCCATCTGGATATGCCAGCGGAGGATGACCTGCACGGTGCTCTTGCCGTACTTTTCCGCCAGCGCGACAAATACGGGATCATGGATGAGATCGGTGTTGCCGTGGCCGAGCGGGTACCAGGCCTGGAGCTTGATGCCCTTTTCGTCGCAGAAAGCCTTGACCTTTTCGGCCGGATAGTACGGATGGCACTCGACCTGCATGACCGCCGGTGTAATCTCGCAGTTATCCAGAATCTCCTGAATCTTCTCGACAGGGAAGTTGGAGATACCGATGGCGCGGAGCTTGTGCTCTTTATAGGCTTTCTCCAGCATCTTATAGGCATAGATATAGTTGTTGACGGGGTGGTGCAGAATCATCAGGTCGATGTATTCCACTCCAAGGCGCGCCAGCGTATCATCGACGGCGCTGTCTTTTTCGTAAAGCGTCGGGCCGAGCTTGGTCTCGAGGAAATAATCCGCGCGGTTTAAGCCGGATTTTTTAAGGCCCTCTCCGACCTCGACTTCATTGCCGTAGCGGTTTGCGGTGTCGATGAGCTGATAGCCGTTCTGCAGGGCGAAGGCGACGTTGTCGGTGATCTGCTGTCCGAACTGCATGATGGTACCGAAGCCCAGCTGCGGCATTTCGACGCCGTTATTCAGTAAAATCGTGTTGGTCATACTGCTTCTCCTTTAGTCGTGAATCTTTCTGCCGGTGCACATTCTGACGAAGTCCGGGTCAAAATGCTTGACGGCGGTGCCCTGATAGCCCATATCCAGGGAGCTGATCTTGTTCATATCCTCTTCGGAAAGCTGAAAATCCCAGATGTTAAAGTTTTCCTCGATGCGCTCTTTATGAACCGATTTGGGGATGACCACAACGCCGCGCTGTACGTTCCAGCGAAGAACGACCTGTCCGACCGTCTTGCCGTGTGCGGCAGCGATTTCCTGCAGCATCTCATTGGTAAAGGGGGTGTATCTTCCGCCGCCGAGGGGCGCCCATGCTTCCGGAACGACGCCGTAGTAATCCATCGTCTCAAGAGCCTGCTCCTGGGTAAAGTAGGGGTGCGTTTCGATCTGGTTGACCATCGGCTTGATGGCGACGGTCTCGCAGAAGTTGGTCAGGACAAAGGGATAGAAGTTGGAAACGCCGATGGCGCGGAGCTTTCCTTCCCGGTAGGCATCCTCCATGGCGCGCCAGGCGCTGAAATAGTCCTTCATCGCCTGATGCAGCAGATACAGATCGATGTACTCCAGTCCCATGGTCTGCAGGGAAGTATCGATCGCTTTTTTGGCCATGTCGTAACTTTGCATATCCTGTACCCACATTTTGGAGGTGATGAACAGCTCCTCACGGGTGCAGATACCCTCGGCGATGGCTTCTCTGACCGCTTCGCCGACGGCGTCCTCGTTTGTATAGGACGCGGCGGTGTCGATCAGGCGATAGCCTGCGCGGATTGCATTGAGAACGGATTCCTTGCACTGGGCTTTGTCTCTCACCTGAAAGACGCCGAAACCCTCCATGGGCATTTTGATTCCGCAAGATAATACTTTATACTCCATATAAATCCTCCTTTTGTGTGTTTCATCTGTCGGTGTAGTGGCTCGTTATGGTATGTGC
>CAMAJC010000087.1 GCA_945835425.1 uncultured Clostridia bacterium | reverse complement strand
CGGTGGCGACCGCAGGTCGCCGCTACAACTACAAATCATCAATAGATAACTTTTTCAACAGTTTGAGCTGCTCCTAAAAATTGAGGAGCAGCCGCATGAATTATTTATTTATGATGCTTCAGCCACTGGACGGCACAGTGCGCCAGGCAGGCCGCACCCATCGGGCAGACGCCCTCGTTGAACTGCACCTTCGGGTTATGGGCGCCATAGGTTCCTCTTTCGTCGAGATACCCGGCGGACAGGTACATAAAGGTGGACGGAACCTTTTCCGCCACCACTGCGAAGTCCTCCGAAGCACTGGAGGACGCGCCCGGATAAGCGCGCAGGTCGGGGATCGGCAGCTCCTGCATATACCCGGCCATCTCTCTGGTCAGTTCGGGGTTGCAGATCAGCGGCGGTACCTCCGAGATCATCTCGATATCGACGCTGCCGCCGTAGACCGCCGCGGTCTTCTCCGATACCTCTTTCATCCGCCGGACCAGCAGCGCCCGTGCTTCCGGGCTGTTGGTGCGGATGGTGCCCTGGAGCACCGCCGTGTCGGGGATGATGTTGGCTGCGGCGCCTGCCTGGAACTGGCCGACGGTCAGGACACAGGCGTGGTTCGGGTCGCTTTCCCGGGCGATCAGCTCCTGCAACGCCAGATGGATATGAACGCCGATGTTGATGGGGTCGATGGCGCTCTGGGGGTAGGCACCGTGGGAGCCTTTGCCGTGGATGGTGATTTTGAACCCGTCCACCGAGAACATCATCGTGCCCTGGTCGTTGTACATGAACAGCCCCATCGGCAGCTGTCCCGCGGCGACATGGTAAGCGAGGGCCGCGTCCACCTTCGGGTTTTCGAGGATTCCTGCGGCGATCATGTCCTTGCTGCCCTCAAAGGTCTCCTCGGCCGGCTGGAACATGAACTTGACCGTCCCTTCCAGCAGCCCTTCCTGCTCCTTCAGCATTTTCGCCGCCGTCAGCAGCATGGCGGCGTGGAAATCGTGGCCGCAGGCGTGGTTTTCGGTGCCGGTCGGGCAGGCGAAAGGTTCTCCGCTTTCCTCCGGCATCGGCAGCGCGTCCATATCCGCCCGCAGCAGCAGCACCTTTCCGCCCTGTCCGAGGGTTGCCGTGACGCCGTGGCCGCATTTCTGCGGCGTGAGCCCGTATTCAGCCAGCTTTTCCATCACAAAGGCTTGGGTTTTGGGCATATGCAGCCCGACCTCGGCGTTTTGGTGCATATGCCGCCGGTTGGCGACGGTCTCATCCTGGAGTTCCAGCGCTCTTTCATAAAAATTCATCATAATCCCTCGCATCCCATTTCATTTTATTTATGCTATATCCCGCAGTTTCGCGGACGGATGGGTATTTTCCCGTTTCCCTGAAACCGCTGATTTTGTGTTTATATATTTATATTATAGCACGATATCCGCAAAATGAAACCCGGAAAATAAAAAAACAGGGGAAAGCGGCGCCTTCCCCTGTTTTATACAGAACATCAGATATCCTTCGGACCCATCAGCTTGACCATAACGGCCTTCTGGGCGTGCAGGCGGTTTTCGGCCTCGTCGAAGATTTCGTTGGCGTGCGCTTCGAAGACCTTGGTGGTGATTTCCTCCTCGCGGTGCGCAGGCAGGCAGTGGAGCACCATGGCGCCGGGTTTTGCAGCGGCCATCACGCTGTCATTGATCTGGAAGCCCTGGAACGCTTTTCTGCGGTCGGCAGCCTCGGTTTCCTGACCCATGGAAGCCCATACGTCGGTCGCGAGGACGTCTGCGTTGGCGGCCATCTCCTGAACATTGTCGCTGATGCGGAACATATCGCCGTACTTCTCCGCAAATTTCAGGACATCCGGGTGCGGACGGTAGCCTTCCGGGCAGGCGATGGAGACCTTCATGCCGACGGTCAGGGCGCCGACGATATGGGAGTTGCACATATTGTTGCCGTCGCCGATGTAGCAGAAGTTGAGTCCGTCAAAAGCGCCCTTGTACTCGCGGATGGTCATCAGGTCGGCCAGCACCTGGCAGGGATGCGCATAGTCGGTCAGGCCGTTGATGATCGGGACGCAGCCGTAGCTGGCGAGGTCCTCGACCTCTTTCTGCTCAAAGGTGCGGATCATAATGCCGTTTAAGTATCTGGACAGAACGCGGGCGGTGTCCTGAACCGGTTCGCCGCGGCCCATCTGCAGGTCGCGGGAGGAGAGGAACTGCGCGAGACCGCCCAGCTGGTACATGCCGGTCTCGAAGGAGACTCGGGTACGGGTAGAAGCCTTCTGGAAGATCATGCCCAGGGTCTTTCCTTCCAGCAGATGGTGCGGGATGCCGTGCTTCTGGTTATATTTGAGCTGGTCGGCGAGATTGAGCAGGTCGATGATCTCGTCTTTGGTGAGGTCTGCCATTTTGAGCAGATGCTGTGTCATAAGACTCATCCTTTCATGAAAAAACTGGAAGCTCTGATTGATTCAGCTGCTTTCTTTTTGGAACTGTATTTCTGTGGTGTTTTCTCCGCCTTCGGCGGAGAAAACACCATTTATTCACGGAGTTATTAGTATGTAAAATGAACAAACGCCTTTTGGAAAAACATATTATAGCACAGCTTTTATTGTGCGTCAAGTACCTTGCAGAGAATTTCCAAACCTTTTTTCAGGTCCTCTTCCGGAATGGTCAGCGGCGGCAGCAGCCTTACCTTTTCCTTGGCCGTCAGCACCAGGAGCCCTGCGTCCTGACAGGCTTTCAGGACCTCTTTGCTGGTGCCTTTTTTCAGCCCGATGCCGACCATCATCCCGAGCCCCGTGACCGTGGCCACGTTCTCACAGCCCGATACGGCCGCACGGATGATCTCGCCTTTGCGCCGCACCTCACGGAGCATCTCTTCATCCAGTTTTTCCAGGACCACATTTGCGCCTGCACAGACGACCGGGTTGCCGCCGAAGGTGGAGCCGTGGCTGGAAGGACCCATGACGCCGGCGAGCTTTTCATTGACCATGACTGCGCCGATCGGCAGGCCGCCGCCCAGGCCTTTGGCCAGGGTGGTGATATCCGGCAGGAACCCGAACTGCTGGGAAGCAAGGAGCGTGCCTGTTCGTCCGATGCCGGTCTGCACCTCGTCGGCGATGATGAGGATATCGCGTTCTTTGCAAAACGCCGCCAGCTCCTCCACATATTCTTTATCCAGCGGCAGAACACCGCCTTCGCCCTGAATAAACTCCAGCATGATCGCGCAGACGGTGTCATCGCAGGCGTCTCCCAGCGCTTCCATCGAGTTCGCCTGCGCATAGATAAAGCCGCCGGTGAAGGGGAAGAAGAAGTTATGGAAAACGTCCTGTCCGGTCGCCGCGAGGGTGGTGACGGTACGCCCGTGGAAGGAATTTTGGAGCGTCACGATATTTGTGCGCTTTTCCCCGTATTTGTCAAAGGAATATTTCCGCGCCACCTTAATCGCACCTTCGTTGGCCTCCGCGCCGGAGTTGCCGAAGAAAACCTTTGAGTACCCGGTGCGCTTGCAGAGGGTTTCCGCCAGCTGTACATCCGGCAGGGTATAGTAAAGGTTGGAAACGTGCTGTAATTTCCCGGCCTGCTCCGCAACGGCGCTCACCCAGCTTTCGTCGCAGAACCCGAGGCTGTTGACCCCGATGCCGGTCGTAAAGTCGATATATTCTTTCCCGTTTATGTCGGTGCAGCGGCTGCCTTTGCCGCTCACGATGCAGACGTCGTTGCGCCCGTATGTATGCATGATATGCGCCTGATCCAGCGCCTTTATCTCTTCAAAATTCATCCGATCATTTCCCTTCCTTTTCGGCCTTTGAATAAGGCCCGTTGTCCTGTGGACAACTAGAAACTTTCTTGTCCGCGTTGTTCGCTCCGGCTCCGCCATCCGCTCGTTTATGGAATCTCCAGCATGGCGAACGCGCCGGGTAGCTTAATAACGTGATTTATATTTATCCATTTCCGCGAACGCAAGTCCCTATTTTAAATCCATGCTGCGCAGCAGCATACCTTTTCTTGCGAAGCAAACTTCACTTGCCGCAGGCAAACTTCACGATGCGCCAGCATCGCTTCACTTGCCGTCAGGCAAACTTCACGTAAATAGGGTTCCTACGCCTTCGTTGGACAGGATTTCGATCAAAATCGAATGGGGGATGCGGCCGTCGATGATGCAGGTCTTGGTGACGCCGCGGCGAACAGCCTCAACGCAGCACTCGATCTTGGGAATCATGCCGCCGGAGATAATGCCCTGACGGATGAGAATCGGAACCTCGGAGACATTGACCTGCGGGATGAGGGTGGATTCGTCGTCCTTGTCCCGGAGCAGGCCCTTGATATCGGTCATCAGGATGAGGTTTTCGGCGTGGAGGGCTGCTGCGATCTGCGCGGCAGCGGTGTCGGCGTTGATGTTGTAGACCTGGCCGTCCTCGTCGGTGGCGACGGTCGCGACGACCGGGATGAACCCATTTTCAAGGGCGTCGGTGATGGGCTTGACGTTGACGCCGGTGATTTCGCCGACGTACCCGAGGTCGATTTCACCAGACATCTTTTTGACCTGAATCATGCCGCCGTCCGAACCGCACAGGCCGATGGCGCTGCCGCCAGAGCGTTCCAGATGGGCGACGAGGGACTTGTTGACCTTGCCTGCCAGCACCATCCGCACGATCTCGGCGGTGTCCGCGTCGGTATAGCGCAGGCCGCCGATGAACTTGCTTTCGATGCCGACTTTTTTCAGCATCTCGCTGATCTCCGGTCCGCCGCCGTGGACGAGGACGACCTTGATGCCGACGAGGTTTAGGAGCACAAGGTCGCTCATAACCGCGTTTTTCAGTTCCTCGCTGGTCATGGCGTTGCCGCCGTACTTGACGACGACGATTTTATCGTGGTATTTCTGTATGTAAGGGAGCGCCTGATTCAGAATTTGCGCCTTTAAAGCGTTGCTTACAGTCTCCATTTGTCTCAGTTCCTTTCGTTACGACCGGTAGTCGCCGTTGATTCTGACATAATCATAGGTCAGATCGCAGCCCCAGGCAATCGCCTGTTCATCACCCGCATTGAGGTTAATGAGCAGCTTGACTTCCGGCTGGGAGAGGATTTCCTTGGCGATTTCCTCCGAGAAGGGCACGCCTGCGCCGTCCTTGCAGACCGGCAGCACCCCGGCCGCTGAACCGAATGCCATATCGATCCGGTCGACATCCACATCAACCGGCGCATAGCCGATTGCGCACAGCGCCCGACCCCAGTTTGCGTCCGCGCCGAAAATCGCCGCTTTCATCAGGGAAGAGCAGATGACCGATTTCGCGACGACCCGGGCCTGTTCCTTGGTGACAGCGCCGGTGACGGTACATTCGACCAGTCGGGTAGCGCCCTCGCCGTCTCCTGCGATCAGCCGGGAAAGGTTCATCAAAACCGCGTACAGGGCGTTGACAAACTGGGTGAAATCCTCGCCCTGATGGTCAATACGGGCATTTCCGGCGTCACCGGAGGCCATGATGCAGCAGGTGTCGTTGGTAGAGGTGTCGCCGTCGACGCTGACCATGTTGAAGGTGTCGTCGACCACCCGCTTGAGCGCGATCTGGAGCATATCGGGGGTGATGGCAACGTCGGTGGTCAGGAAACAGAGCATCGTCGCCATGTTGGGATGAATCATGCCGGAGCCTTTGGCGCAGCCGCCGATGCGGCAGGTTTTGCCGCCCAGAGTGAACTCGACCGCGACCATTTTCGGCTCGGTGTCGGTGGTCATGATGCCTTCCTCGAAGTGCAGCCCGGCTTCCGGCGTGCCGTCCAGCTCGTCGACCAGCTGATAAATACCCGATTCAATGGGTGTCAGGTCGAGCGGCTCGCCGATAACGCCGGTCGATGCGACGACGATATCGGTCGGCAGAATGTCCATCTCATGAGCCGCAATCTCGCACATCCCCAGCGCCTTTTCTTCGCCGTCAGCGTTGCAGGTGTTGGCGATACCGGAGTTGACGATGACCGCCTGGGCATAACCGTCGGCGATGTTTGCCTTGGTGACGGCGATCGGCGCGCCCTTGACCTTGTTCTGGGTGTAGACAGCCGCCGTCGGGACAGGCCCTGCCGCAACCAGCAGCGAGAGGTCTTTTTTCTCTTTATTTTTCCGGATGCCGCAATGGATGCCGGACGCCTTAAAGCCCTTTGCCGCGACGACGCCGCCGTCGACAAATTTGTATCCTTCAAATTCTACAAGCATTTCTATTCTCCTTTATTTTGTGTTCGCCTGTTTCGGTGGCGGTCGCAGACCGCCGCTGCAATGGTAAAATGAATAAGCATTATTCCTGCGAGGCAGTATGTCCTGTGATATCCTGTTTTCGTACGGGAACGGAGTCATTCAATCGTGCTTGCGACTCGGTGTCCTACGGACACTCGCAGCACACCATCACTTCACTCTCCACTCTCCACACTTCACTCTTTTCACAGGTTCAGTCCATACCCCTCATCTTTTCCGGTCATGATGTTCAGGCACTGAATCGCAGCGCCGGACGCGCCCTTGCCGAGGTTGTCAAACACCGCCGAAACCAGCACGCGTTCCTCATTTCCGGTGACATAGATTTCCATCCCATCCCAGCCGGAGAGCTTGTTGCCGGAGAGGAAGTTTCTGTCCTCAGCCTCTTTGCCCAGCGGCGCGACCTTCACGAGCTTTTCTCCCGCGTAATACTCAGCGAAAAACGCCTGCAGCGCCGCCGCGTCCATCTTTTTGCTCATCAGACTGGTGTAGAGCGGGACGGTCACGACCATGCCGCTGTAGTAGTCCGCGACGATGGGAGAGAAGAGCGGGAGCTGCGAAAGGCCGGTGATGGCTTTCATTTCTTTCAGGTGCTTGTGCTGCTGGCTCATGGCATATTCGCGTGGCGCGTCCAGCAGTTTACCACGCCCTTCGCCCTCATATTCCGCGATCATTTTCTTACCGCCGCCGCTGTAGCCGGTCAGCGAGAAAGCGGAGACAGGGTAGTCCGCGGGAATCACGCCCATTTTTACCAGCGGATAGACGCTGGCGATAAACCCGGACGCATGGCAGCCGGGCACCGCGACCCGTTTGCCGTTTTTGATGCCCGCGCGGAAATCGGGGGACAGTTCCGGGAACCCATAGTTCCATCCGGGCAGGGTACGGTGAGCGGTAGAAGCGTCGATAATGCGGACATGGTCATTGTCGACCAGCGAAACCGCCTCGACCGCTGCCGCGTCAGGCAGGCAGAGGAAGGTGATATCCGACGCATTGATAAGCGCGGCGCGTGCAGCAGGGTCTTTGCGCTTTTCCGGGTCGATAGTCAGAACCTCGATATCGTCCCGCACCGCAATCCGTTCATGAATCCGAAGGCCGGTTGTACCCTCGCTGCCGTCGATGAAGATTTTTGTTTTCAT
>CAMAJC010000086.1 GCA_945835425.1 uncultured Clostridia bacterium | reverse complement strand
CCCTCCGGGAGCACCCGGCGAATCGCCTCATCTTTGGAGAGCGCCTTCCCGTCATAAGGATGTACGCCCCGCAAAAAAGTTTTCAGGTTCATCATATACCCTCTTTCTTTACTGCGTAAAACTCTACGAATAATATTTATGTCCCATGACATGGCCGTCATGTTTACATTACTTCTTATTTTAGCACATTTCACGCAAAATACCAATAGTTTTTTTATAATTTGCTCATTTTTTCAAATTTGGAAATTTTTCCCGCATTTGAACAGATGTATTTATACGATGGACACTTTTCCCGCTTTACAACTGCCGGAAAAAAATGTATACTGAAAGAAAATGATTTGAAAGAGGCGTCTATATGTCTATAGAAAAAGTGCGTGCGTATCTCCGCGGCCTGGGGCTGGAAGACCGGATCATGGAGTTTCCCCAGTCCAGTGCGACGGTCGAACTGGCAGCACAAGCGCTCGGGTGCGAACCGGCAAAAATCGCAAAGACCATGTCCTTCCTGTTGGGAGAGGAGCCGATTCTGATCCTGACCGCCGGGGATGCGCGGGTCGATAACCATAAATTTAAGGAAACTTTCCATATAAAAGCGAAGATGATTCCTTGTGAACAGGTGGAAGCGCTGGTCGGCCATGCGCCCGGCGGCGTCTGCCCTTTCGCGGTGCCGGAAAATGTGAAGGTTTATCTGGACGTTTCGCTAAAACCGTTTGATATTGTCTACCCTGCCGCAGGCAGCGGCAACAGCGCGGTGCGGTTAAGCGTTGCGGAACTGGAAAAGAGCAGCGGCTCTGTCGGATGGGTGGATGTCTGCAAAGAGCCGCAGGTTTGAGGAGTGTATATATGGAACGATATGGAACAATCGTCGGGTTGGACAAACCGGTCTCGCGGATGATCTTCGGCTGTGCGATAAAGCCGATGAATCAGGGAGTTCGGGTGGATAAGCTGCTGGACAGAGCGCTGGAACTGGGCATCAACGCCTTTGACACGGCACGGGTATACGGGGAATCGGAAGCCTCCCTCGGCGGCTGGGTCAGAGAACGCGGCAATCGGGACAAAGTTGTCCTGCTCTCCAAAGGCGGCCATCCGGTCATCGAGTTTTCCGAAAAGGGTCCGGAGGTCAAAAAACGGCGCATCACCCGGAAGGATATCCGCGATGACCTTGAAACAACCCTTTTAAAGCTCGGCGTCGATGAACTGGATATCTATCTGCTGCACCGGGACGATCCGAGTGTACCGGTCGGCGAGATCGCCGAGTGGATGGACGAGCTGGTCAAAGAAGGCAAGGTTCGTACCATCGGCGGCTCCAACTGGACCTATCAGCGTATCGCACAGCAGCGGGCTTATGCCGCAGCCCATAACCTGACCCCTTTCACCGTTTCCAGTCCCCATTACAGCCTTGCGGAGCTGGGATGCGACATGTACGGGGACGGATGCGTTACCCTAACCGGTGAAAAGAATGATGAGGCAAGAAAATGGTACCGGGAAAACCCGGTGGCGATCATTTCTTACGCCAGCCTCTCAAACGGATTCTTCGGCGGGAAGGTGCACGGAAATGATTATGAGAACCGGGCGCAGCTGCTGGACCCGCTGAGCCTGCCTGCTTTTGGAAGCCGGGAGAACTTTGCGCGGCTGCAAAGGGCGGAACAGCTGGCAAAGGAAAAGGGCTGCACGACGGCGCAGCTGGCGCTCGCCTGGTGTTTTGCGGACGGGATGAACCTCTTTGCGGCTGCCGGGAGCACCCATATGGAGCGCGTGGAGGAAAACCTCGGCGCGTTGGATATCCCGCTTTCCAAAGAGGAAGCAGATTGGCTATGTAATGGATAAATAAAAAATGCTTTCAAATCCGGAATGGACTTGAAAGCATTTTTGTTATGCCGATTCCAGCGGCGGCGGAACGACCGGCAGAATAAACCAGAAGTCGCTCCCCTCTCCGACTGTACTTTCGACGCCGTACCGGGCGTGGTGCAGCTCCAGCACGCTCCGGACGATCGACAGGCCGAGGCCGGTCCCGACGGCGCTGCGCTTGTGCACCTTGTCCAGCTTATAGTAGCGGTCCCAGACCAGCGGCAGCTTGTCGGCCGGGATTCCTTCGCCGTGGTCGATGACCTCCAGCTTGACGGAACCGTCGGCGACCGTCTGGCGGAGATGGACGTCGAGGGTCTTGCCGGTGTAATGGATTGCGTTGTTGATGAGGTTATAGATGACCTGCGAGATGCGGGTGCGGTCGGCTTCTACCCAGACGTCCTCCGAAGCGGACAGCGTCAGGGTAAAGCCTTTGTTTTCCATCATCTTGTTGTAACGGTTTAGCGTCTCCCGGACCAGCTGGGTCAGACAGAATCGCTCCGGCTGAATCGTGACGACCCCGGCCTGCAGCTTGGACAGGTCGAGCAGGTCGTTGACCAGTTCGGTCAGGTGGTTGGCTTCATCGACGATGATCTGGACATTTTCCGGGGTGTTTTCGCCCGGCAGGTCGCGCATGACCTCGGCATAACCGGTGATCAGCGTCAGCGGCGTGCGCAGGTCGTGGGAGATATTGGCCAGCAGGTCGCGGCGGAGCTGCTCGACCTGGGAAAGGTCCTGACTGGCTTTGATGAGCGTGTCATTCAGCTCCTCGATCTCCCGGCAGGCTGCGCCGGTATACGGGGTATATGCACATTTCGCCAGACCCTTGGCCGAGCGGTTGATCTCGACAATTGGATTGGCGATCCGGCGGGACAGGTAAAGGGAAATCCCGACGCCCAGCAGCAGCATGACGATCGTGACGAGAATCAGTACAAACCGGATGGTCTCGACCGTCGTGCCCAGCGGCGTAACGACGGTGTTTAAAAGCAGAATCCGTTCATTTCCTGCGTTGTCTGCCGTGACGGTCACATAGATGATGCTCTCCTTGCCGGGGATGACCGGTATCTGGGAAGACAAAAAGCTGTGATAATCTTCGCCGCGGCTCTCGGCGCTCACTTCGCATAGGTAGGCGCCGCCGGACTGCACCGCCTCGACATATAAATAAAAAATCGTAAAGGAACCCATGTGGTGGATGCTGCAGAATGGCAGCGTATCCGCAGAGCTGATAACCGCTCCGTGGGAGTTGATGACCATGGCGCAGAGCTGCTGCTCCGAAACCGTTTCCTCCAGCCGTTCCTGCAAATCGGCGTCAAAAATCCCGGCGGAAATATCGGCGGCGGTTTCCTTTATCTGGGTCGTTTTGATGGATTTGTAGATCGAATCAAGAAAGACCGTCTGGAACAGCCACAAAAGCCCCAGCATGACGATTGTAAAGACAATAAAGGCGCTGATCAGCCAGCGGCGGACCGGCACCGCCTGTTTTCTCCGCTGCAGCAGGCGCTTAAAATCAGCCTTCAAAGCGATATCCTACCCCCCGAAGCGTCACAATAAACCGGGCATATGGGCCGAGGCTTTTACGCAGCAGCTTGATATGGGTGTCCAGCGTGCGGTCGTCTCCGTAAAAGTCGTAGCCCCAAACGTTGGTGATCAGCGCTTCCCGGGTCAGGGCGATGTTCCGGTTGCGCACCATATAAAACAAAAGATCGTATTCCTTCGGCGAAAGCTCCTGGCGGTTCCCGTCCACAAAGACCATCCGTCCGGTAAAATCGACCGTCAGGCCCTCGTTTTTGTAGATTTCCCGTTCGGAATCGGCCGTATCGGACCGGCCGCTGCGCTTTAAGACCGCACTGACCCGCATCATCAGTTCCCGCGGCGAAAAGGGCTTGACGACATAATCATCGACCCCCAGCTCAAAGCCGTGGATGCGGTCGTATTCTTCCCCTCTGGCCGACAGCATGATGATCGGGACGGACGGGTTCATTTTGCGTATCTCCCGGCAGGCGGAAAAGCCGTCCAGCTCCGGCATCATGATGTCCATGATGATCAGGTCGAAATCCGTCCCGCGGCACTTTGCGACCGCTTCCATGCCGTTTTCCGCTTCTTCCACGTCGTATTTTTCAAAAAGCGCATACTTTTTGATCAGCATGCGGATATTCATTTCGTCGTCAACAATCAGAAGTCTGGCCATATTGCTCGCTCCTTTATCTGGTGTATGTTTATTTTACCGTCCCAATGTGATGGGAAAATGAAAAATATGAAAACCAAACTTGACTTTTCCCGTGTCCATGCTATAATGCTCTCAGTTATCTGTGGAGCTTCTGGTTCATGTGTTTTCTTATAGAAAGGATGTTTTTCATGTTCACCGAAACGCGCTATGAACGGGTCGATTTCAGCGACGCGGAGATTCTGGAAGAAAAGCTCTCCGGCATTACCTTTATCGACTGTATCTTCCGCGGCGCAGATTTTGCGGCGATTATACTGGAAGGATGCCGGTTTGAGCGCTGCCGGTTTGAGGGTGCGGCGTTCAACGGTGTCACCGTCCGGCGATGCGGGTTTATCAACTGCACCTTCCAGTACGCGGACTGCTTTGCAGCAGAGTTTCACGACTGCAAAATGACCGGCACCAGCTTTGACGGCGCCCGTACCACCGCGATGGTGATCGATGCAGGCGACTGGCGGCTGACGATGCTGGAAGGAATTGATTTTACAAAAGCCCGGCTGAAAGACATAAGCTTTGCAGAGGCAGACCTGCGGGAATGCTGCTTTAACAGTGCGGTACTCACCCGCTGCGACTTTACGGGAGCCGATATCTGCGGCGCATCCTTTAAAAACGCCGACCTGCGCACCAGCAGGCTCGCAAATGTCAGCCTCCTCGACGCAGATTTCAAGGGCGCAAAGGTCGATCTGGAACAGGCGGTTCTGTTTGCGGAAGCGCTCGGAGTCAAGGTGATTCTTTGATGGATAGCTTTCTTATGTATATCTTAGCGGATTTTTTCCCTTTTCGCAAGAGTTTTGTTGCGTTTGGGCGCGGGATATGTTAAGATGGGAACAGACTGGATAAAAGGATGTGATTAAATTGATCATCAGAATCAGAAATGCAAAAAACGATGGAATGAATCTGTAACTGACCCACCCTTCCGGATGGGTTTCAAGAGAAAGGGAATCTATGACGGAACAAAATAAACAAAAAGCAATTCTCGTCGGGATTGATACCGGCACATATGATCTGGAACATTCGCTGGAGGAGCTGACCGAGCTGGCGAAAACCGCCGGCGCAGAGGTCATCGGCATCTTCACCCAGAACCGTTCCGCGTCCGAAAACGCGACCTATATCGGCGGCGGCAAGCTGCGGGAGATCGCGGAGTACGCGGAGCACTATGAGGCAGACCTCCTGATTTTTGATGACGAGCTGTCGGGAACGCAGCTGCGCAACATCCGGGAGATCACCGGCGTAGACGTGGTCGACCGGACGACGCTCATTCTGGACATTTTTGCGGGCAGGGCCACTTCGGCAGAAGGCAAGCTGCAGGTCGAGCTGGCCCAGCAGAAATACCGCCTTCCCCAGCTGATCGGCGCAGGCACCGTCCTCTCCCGGCAGGGCGGCGGCATCGGCACCAGAGGTCCCGGCGAGACCAAGCTGGAATCCGACCGGCGGTATATCCGCAGACGGATTCACGCGCTGGAGATGCAGCTGGCCGAAATGGAAAAGCGGCGCGGCGTCATGCGGCGCAAACGGCAGAAGAGCGGCGTCCCGGTCATCGCCATCGTCGGGTACACCAACGTCGGCAAATCGACTCTGCTCAATTTATTGACCGGAGCGGATATCTATACCCAAAACCAGCTGTTCGCGACCCTCGACCCTACAGCCCGGGAACTGAAACTTCCGGACGGACAGCGGGCAGTCGTTATCGACACGGTCGGTTTGATCGACCGGCTGCCCCATAATCTGGTCGAAGCGTTCCACTCGACGCTGGAAGTGGCTGCGGAAGCGGATGTGATTCTGACGGTTGCGGACTATGCAAGCCCGTACTGCCGGGAACAACTGGAAGTGACCGGACAGGTCTTAAACGAGCTGGGCTGCGGCGATATCCCGCAGATCACTGTCTTTAACAAGATCGACGCGGTGCCGGATGCGGCGGCTGCGGCTGAAACGATCCCGGTGCAGGGCGTGCGGCATGTTTATATCTCGGCTGCGGAAAACAGAGGAATTGAGCTTCTGCTGCGGCAGATCGCCGACTGCCTTTCCCAATCGGTCACGACGGTGCAGCTGCTATTGCCCTATACGGCAGGAAACCTCACCGATATGCTGCGGCAGGAAGGCAATGTGCTGGAAGAAGAGTATACCGAAGACGGCATCCGGGTGCGGGCAAGCGTCCCGCGGCGGTCGCTGTTCCGGTATCAGCCGTATCTGATCGAAAACCTGTTAAGCGAATAAACTGAAAAACCGTGTGCATCGGCTTGGTGCACACGGTTTTGCCGCATTTTATTGGTTCTCGGCTGCTTTCAGCGCTTTCCACTCATCTTCCAGAATCGCCATCAGAATATCATCGGCGTACTTTTCCCCATCCAGAATCGCGTCCCGCAGGACACCTTCCCGCTTAAAGCCTGCCGCCAGGTAGGTTCTCTCTGCGCGCGGGTTAAAGGAGAATACGTCCAGTTCCAGCCGGTGGAGCTGGAGCGTCTCAAAGGCAAAGTCCCGGGTGGTTTTGACCGCCCAGCTGCCGATCCCCTTTCCCCGCTCGGCAGAATGAAAGATACCGATGCGGAAATTGGCGCAGCGCAGTTCCCAATCGATCTCGTTGACGACGCTCTCGCCGATAATGCGTCCATCCGGTGCGATCATCATAAAATCATAGCGGTCGTCCGCGTCGATGCAGCGCAGAAAGAAACTGACCACCTCGTCATGGGTGAAATGCTCCTTGCAGCCGGTGAGGTAGGCGACCTCCGGGTCCAGCGGATTATAATTCTGCGCATAATAGCTTTCCGCGTCCTCCTTTCGGGCAAGGCGCAGGGTGTAGCCGTCTTTTTCCCATGTCGGAGCAGTTTTTGCCATAGAGATTCTCCTATTTCAGATAATAAATCGTGACGCCGGGATTCATGCTGACGCAGCGGCGCTTAATCTTCCGGCTGCGGACCTCCTGCCGGACGGTTTTCTGCAGGGAATTGCCGCTGTTATAGCCGTGGATTACTTCAATCGATTCGACCTCATCGCCGACCTTTTGCAGCAGCTGTTCCAGATACCGCTTGGCGTCGGGCGCATACATATGATGAATATCCACCGTCACAACGCCGTTTTTACAGGTGTAGCCCGCCATCAGCTGTTCTCTTCCCCGGTGAGGGAGAGCTGCTGCCCGACATCCTCCTGCCGGAGCAGAGCGCCTGCGACCGGGATGCCTTTGGAGCGGTAACGGTGCGGATTGACAAAGGTCGTCTCGGTCAGCAGTTCGACCGCGTCTACCTTCGCGTTCTTTTTCAGGGTCATGACAGCGACGCCCTGGGTATCGCGGGTCGTCTTGACCGAAACAAGGCCGGGGTTCAGAATCAAGCGTCTGGAACCGGAAGCCAGTACATA
>CAMAJC010000085.1 GCA_945835425.1 uncultured Clostridia bacterium | reverse complement strand
CATAATCGATCGCATAAAAGGGCCAGAGGGAAACGTGGGGGATATGCTGCCAGGAGCAGCCCTCTTCCAGATGGGTATTGCTCGCGCAATCGCTTCCGGGCAGGTATTCCCGCGACAGCCGCAGCCAGAGGTCGTTGCGTTCCTTCGGGGACATATCCGGACATTCATAGACCCGCTGCTCAAATTCATCCTGCAGGCATTCCCGTGCGATCAGCCGCAGGGCGCTTTCCAGATGCATCGTGCGGTAATCCTCCGCGCGGTCGCCGAAAAACAGTTCCATATGGGGCCAGGCGAAAAACTCCATGGCCATGGCGTGGGTCTCCGCCGTCTCGGAGGTGTAATGGCAGCGGTCGCGGATTTCCTCGCCGCGCTTGAGGTAGTCCTGGAAGGCGTGGCCGCCCTCGTGGCACATGATGTAGGCATTTTCACTGGTGCCGTCAAAATTGGCGAATATAAAGGGCGCACGGTATTTTTCCAGGTGCATCATATAACCGCCGGTGCGCTTGCCCGGCCGGATCTCTACATCGTACAGCCCGTTGTCCAGCATAAACCCGATAAAGTCTGCCGTCTCCGGCGATATGCGGGTGTACATTTCCCGCGTGGCCGCGAGACACTGTTCGGTGTCGCCCATGGGCGTCGGATTGCCGTTTAAAAAACAGATGCCGTCATAATAATACAGGTGCTCCAGTCCAAGGCGCTGTCTCCGCCGCTGCTCCATCTGGGCTAAAAGCGGCTTTAAATGGCGCTTGACCTGTTCCCGGAAGCAGCGGACCTCCTCAGGCCCGTAGCCGATCCGGTTCATCCGGTGGTAGCTCAGCTCGACGAAATTGGAAAAGCCGAGCGTCTTTGCCTGCTCGGCACGGTTGTGCACCAGCTTGTCGTAAATCTCTTCCAGCTCCGGCCGCTGTGCTTCCCAGGAATCGGTCACGGCTTCATGGGCGAGCTTTCGGGTCTCACGGTCGGCTGACTGGGTATAAACGGTCATCAGCCCCCGGGGAATCTCCTTCCCTTCCCAATGAACGGCGGCGTTGGACAGCAGCTGTCCGTGCCGGGCGATCAGCTCGTTTTCCGCCTGGGACAAAGGGATAATCCGGCTGTCGTAACCCAGCTGGCTCTCCTCCATCAGGGTCAGGGTGAGGCTTCCAACCATCTCTTCGATCTCCGGCCGAAAAGGCGAATCGAGGATCAGCCGGTCCAGCTCGTTGGACAGCACCGCCAGCTTGGGATTGATCTCATCATAATAACTCTGTTCTGCCGCGTAAAACGGGTCGTTTACGTCCATATCGTGCCGGATATAGCACAGATCCATCGGCGTCATATCTTCCCCGAGCTTGGCGCGGCGGCGCATGACCTCCAATGAGGCCTCAGCGTTGTCGGCTTCCCGCATCGCCTGAATCAGCGCCTGATATCTTTCTTCCAGCGTCTCATAGGTGATCCGCTCATAGGGCATATCCCGGAAGTGAATAGAAATTCCCCCTCGTTGATACGAAAAAGTGATAGCATTCGAAAGGATGCTTTCAAGAACGCTATCACTTTGCATTTCTGCTGTATATAGTATACACGACAATTTGCAGTTTGCCAAATAAAAATTTTCACTTCCGACATTTTTTTGACACAGAAACCGACTGGCGGCGCCGGCCAGAAGCCGGACAGAAAATGTATAAAAATATTCGCCCGCATATATGCATCCGGCCGGACAGAGGCGCCGGTTCCGCAGGAGAGCCTGTAACCGCCTTTCCCGGTCTTCTGCGGAGAGAAAACGGCTGCATAGCGACTGTATAACCGGACGTTTTCAGCATACAGGTGCATATTTACCCGTGCTAATCCGATGAATAAAATATGGCGGCGTGTGTCTTTTTTTTGGATATTGCAGGCGTTCTTCCGGTTCCTTATTTTGAATGGTGCAATATATTTTCCTGCATTTTGGCGTTTCCGTCGCCCTTTCTTCTGCAGGGAAAAGAGCATATGACCCGGCTTCCCGAACAGAGGCTGAACAGGGAACAGGTCTGCAAACTCTATGCAAAATGTATGAAAAAATTGCCGTCATGACCGCTGCCCTGCTCCAATCGGGAAAAATTGTCTGCTCCGAACTGTTTTGCCGGATAAGCCCTCCGCGCACCGCGGTCTGCACAGGAAAACGGTTTTTCTTTCCTGTCGCCGAAGCAGGAAAAGCTCCCGGCTGACGGATCAAAAGGAAGACAGCGTTTTATCCCCGTTAAAGCGGCAGGTCCTTCTTTCTGAATACGGCCATGCCCGCGAGGAACAGCGCGGCGGCTGTAACGGCCATCACGGCAAACTGCAAAACCATTTTCCGGTGCGCTGCTCCACCAGCGTCATGATCGGCTCGATCATGGGCTGATTTAGCCGAAGAACCGGTACATATCTGCAAATAATCCCCTGGAATCCGCCGGGTTCCAGGGGATTTTCGTCATTTCATCGCCGCTTCATCCGTCTTCGCGGCCCACTGAATCGCATTGACCAGCAGCTTGCGGAACGCCGGATGCTCCCAAACGGCCAGCGTATGTCCCGGGGTCAGGACGACAACCCGGCCTTTGCCGATTTCTCTTGTCCAGCCGGCGTCCTGGGTGCCGCCCGGTTCGGAGTCCCATTTCAGGAAAACCTTCGCGTCCTCTGCCAGATCGCTGATCTGATAGTGCTCATCATGCACCATAAAGCTTTCCACGCCTTTGGCGATGGGCGAATCGGGATCGGTCACATAAACGTCGCAGTTGCAGCGCAGCGGATGGCCGTTCATATTGCAGCCGAAAAGCCTGTTCATCTCCCGCGCAGGCCGTCTGAAGCGTTCTTCCGTTTCCCGCATCTTGTTTTCGGAAATGCAGACCGCGGAATGGACAAAGACGATGCCGCCGCCCTGTTCCAGATAGGCGCGCAGTTCATCCGGCCCGACCTCCGTCACGGTGTCTTCAAACCAGGGCGCGGTGTTTGAAGCGTTTACGTTGTTGCATTTTGCGATTATGACCGCCCTATACTGCGCAAGCTTTTCCGGAGTCAGGATGTCCTTGGCGGTCTTGACGACGTCGAACTGATACGCGCCGTCGCCGATGCCGCGGATGCCCATCTCGATAACCTCGCCGGGATGCCAAATATCGTCGCAGATGACCAGTACTCTCATACATATACCTCCGTTTTTGCCAAACAGTCTTACCAGGGGATTTCGATGTTCATCCAGTCGCGCAGCACCAGCCGGTTTTCATCCGAATGTTTATAGGATTCAGGCTCGTTGCTGCGGTTGCGGGTGAAGTATTCTGCCGCGTACTCTCCGGCCTTTGCAGGCCCGGCGCTTACGTCCTTGCAGTACATCCGGAAGGTGTAGCCGTCCGGGCGCATGCCGTTGAACAGCTGGTTTATTGCCATGTTCAGCGGCGCTTTGGAGACATGGCTTGGGTAGTTTGCGATATCGCGGGCGGCGTTGTTGCTGCTGTCGGCGGAGGTGACGCAGCAGATCCGCTTGCCCTCGCCTTTGTCCAATAAAGGCCGGAAAGCGTCGATCGCCCGCAGCGGCCCTAAACAGTTGTATTCATAAGCCAGCTTCATGGCTTCAAAATCCGGCTCGTCGAGGATCGTCCAGTTTTCCCGGACAGGGCAGTTGTCGTAATTGACGACGATCATATCAATCCCCGGATATTTTTCTGCGACAGCCGCCGCAGCATCCTTCGCGGACTGATGGGAGAGCGGGTCAAGCGTGACGGACAGGACGCCTTCCGGCAGAGAGACTCCTTCCTGTCCGGTGAGCAGCCCGGCGATAACCGCATAGTCCTTTTTCAGAAAATCCTTCACCAGGCGCAAACCGACGGCATCGCCCGCGCCTGCGATCATGACAACTTTTTTCATCAGCTGGTTCCTCCTTCCTTAAAATGGCCAGGCAGCGCCTTCGTTGTCGATCAGCACCAGCCGGTCTTCCCATTCCCGGTCTTCAATGAACTGCGGGACTGCGGCGGCAGCCGTTTCCCACGGCCAGAATTTGCCGATCAGGTTGCCGTCCGCGTCTTTGAAGGTCGGAACCGCATCGGTGCTGTGCTCGATCTTTGCCGAACGGACCCATCCGGGGTGATAAAGGCGGAAGGTGTAGCCCAGCGGCTGCAGTTGGTTGAACATTAGCCGCAGCGCCATGTTCAGGGCGGTCTTGGACATACAATAGCTGGAAATCTCCGTCCGGTGGGCGACGCTGACGACGCCTGCTTCGGAGGAAACAAAGCAGAGCCGTTTCATGCCGGTCTGCATCAGCGGCAGGAAATAATGAACCATCCGCATGGCGCCCAGCGCGTTGATGTTATATGGCGCGGCAAAGGTTGTAAAGTCGATTTCCCCGTCCCCGGACTGCCCGCCGAAACCGGCAGCGTTATGGATGAGCATGTCCACATGGTCCGCTTCTTTTCCGACTGCTTCCGCCGCAGCCCTGACGGCTTCATCTTTTGATACGTCCAGCGGCACCAGCGTCAGGGTGTCCGGGTATTCCCGTTGCAGCTCTTCCAGCAGCGGCAGGTCCATCAGATAACGGCCTGCAAAGACCTTCCAGCCCCTTTGCAGAAACTGCCTGACCAATTCCAGGCCGATATTGCGGTCCGCGCCGGTGATCACGACATTTTTCATGGTTTTCATCCTTCCTTTATATCTTAAGCAGAAGCTCTGCTTTTTTATAATGAAATAACGATTTTTTGTCGATTATGTCAGTTTTATTATAGCAGATTTCAGAGAAAAGCAAAAGGTTTTTGTGAAAACCCGCTCTGTTCCCACTGATTTTTTGCCGAAAATAACAGCTGCACTGCAGCTCATGATGAGGATGCAGCGCGGCTGTTTTAGGAAAACTCTGATTAACGTCTCCGAAAAGGCACAAAGTCGAATCAATCGAGGCTTCCTTGGATTTACAGGATAATCAGCTGATGGGTGATCGTGGTGAGATTTTCGATTCCGCTTTGCTGCACAAGAATCATATCCTCGATCCGAATGCCGAACTTGCCCGGCAGATAGATGCCCGGTTCGACCGTCATGACGATGTCCGCAGGGAGCAGTTCCTTTTCACCCGGCGTAAACCTCGGGCCTTCCCATCCGCCGGAACCGACCGGATGTCCCAGCCCATGGGGAAAATACCCGCCGTATCCGGCTGCTTCGATGACGTTCCGCGCGGCACGGTCGACTTCTTCACATACTGTCCCGGCATGAACGGCGGCAATTCCTGCCGTCTGTGCCGTCAGCACCAGGTCATAAATCCGCCTTTTTTCTTCATCGGCTTCCCCGACGGCAATCATGCGGGTCATATCGGAGCCATAGCCGTCGACCAGCGCGCCGATATCCATCATGATCAGGTCTCCGCGGCGGATTTCCCTGCCTGTCGGGCGGACATGGGGATTGGCCGTGTCCGGTCCGCACCCCAGGACGTGGTTAAAGGAGGTCATTTCCGAACCTTCCTCCCACAAAAGGTCGCCGATCAGTTTTTGCAGTTCCCGGTCGGTCATACCGGTATGGATATGGTTCAGACAGGCGAGAAAAGCCCTTTCGGCGATTCCCTGCGCCTGACGGATTTTGCTGATTTCCTCCGGCGATTTGCTGCACCGCTGCCGGCAGACTCGCTTTTCCAGATCGCCGGATAAAACGGCGGCAGGGCAAACTTCGTGCAGCGCCAGCCAATCCGACGCGTTCAGGGCGGACGGCTCGGTTTCTATCCGCTGAACGGTGTCCGGAAGTACGGCGCGCAGACGGGAAAAACCATCCTTCTTTTCTGCCGCAAAGGACGCAAATACTTTAACTCCGGTGCTCCAGACAAGTATTGCGCCGCCTTCCGACGCTTCGTTTCCGGCATAGTACCGCATGGCCGGGAAGCTGGTCAAAAGTACCGCGCTGTTTTCGTCCTCAACCAGCGCGGAAAGCCGGTCTTCTCTTTTCAGCATATTACGCACCCTCTTTTCCAAGCGGCTTGCCGTCAAGGGCTATCACCGACAGTATGTAAATCTTCAGCGCCAGACACAGCGCGTCGATCGACTGGGCCTCATCGGGCTGATGGGCGCCGCCGTGCCCAAAGGGGAGCAGGTCGGAAACAGGGACACAGTTTCCGGCCAGTCCGCCCGGACCGAATGCAACGGCGCAGGGCAGCTGGCGGGCATGGGTACCGGCGGTGAAAATCTGCGGCTCCCAACCGAGACCGGTCGTTTTTTGAAAAACCGCACGCAGCGTAGTGATGACCGGCGTATCTTTCGGGAAATAGTTTTCTTTTAACAAGCGTGTCTGTACCGCCGTAAATCCGGCGGCTGCACAGCTTTCCTCCAGCGCCGCAAATACCGTCTCAGGACGGATGGTGATCGGGCAGCGCGCACTGAAGCCCAGCTGCAGCCTGCCGTTTTCCAGCCGCAGGGTATTGCAGCCGAATTTCATCTTTCCCGATTCCCCGTCGGCGCAGTCGATCGACAAAGCGGCGCCGTCCGGCGAACAGGCCGCGTCCGCCGCAAAAGCGAGTATCTGCCGGTCGTCTTCGTCTTCCGCCAGCCCGCAGTCCAGCAAAAACCGCAGTAATCTTGCGATAACGCCGCTGCGCACATCGGAAAAAGACGGATGTCCGCTGACGCTGTCCGCCCAGCAGAGGATGCCGTCCTCCGTTTCTTTCCAGCCGCAGCCCGCAGGAAGTTCGGACAGGCCATGAAGCTTTTCAAACAGCTCCGCGCTTTTTCCAGAACCGCTTCCGCATGGCGCGGGACAAGACCCGGAATGTTTTCGGAATACAGCGACCGGATACGGGTAAAGGGCCGGTCTGCCGTCATGTTTCCGCTGATGACCGGCCGTTCGCCGTAACAGACCGGGAACCCGCTGTCGGTAACCAGAATCAGGTCGGGCAGTACGGCGTTTGCCGCGTAATACCTTGCGTCGGCCATGCCACTTTCCTCATCGGTTCCGGCCAGGGCACAGACGTCATACGCAAGCTCCACTCCCAGATCCCGCAAGCAGAGCACCGTATACATGGCGGCCATACTGGGCCCTTTATTGTCCTGCGAACCTCTCCCGATGATCCACCCGTCTTTGACCGTCGCCCTAAAGGGCGGATAGATCCATCCGTCTCCGGCCGGCACCACATCCAGATGCCCCATCAGGCCGATGCGTTTTTTTCTGCCGCTCCATTCCGGGCAGAAAAGCTCTCCCACATGATAGTCGTGGTTCCGCGCCGCAAGGCCGTGGCGGCTGCCGATTTCCAGATATGTATCCAGCACATCCCGGCACGGCTGGCCGTAAGGGCCGGGCTGCGCCTTGTCATCCGCGATGCTCTCGTGCTGAATCAGACGGCAAATCTCCTCCACCATCTCATCCCGGTGGTCCGCGATCCAGGCGTCAATTTTGTTTTCCAGCTGCTTTGTTATCTGTGTCATCCCATATGCTCCTTCGGTTAAAACCAGTCTGCTTGTGTCGGTACGGCAAAATGACAGGAAAGAGAGCCGTTTTTAATACCATCGAACAACCTATAAAGATACCTGTTTTTAGTATAAATCTAAAAAATAATTTT
>CAMAJC010000084.1 GCA_945835425.1 uncultured Clostridia bacterium | reverse complement strand
AAGGTGTGCTCATAAGGGTACCTTCTTTCGGCGGTTTATTTTCGGTTATTCAGCGGACTTTAAGGTGTGGACGGTGATTTTTGCGTTTCCTTCCGCCGTCACAGCGGTATAGGGGGTATCGGGGTACAGCTGCAAGGTGAAAGCACGGGTGCCGCCGTCGGCGAACAGCTCGGCCACCGAATGGTCGAAGGTCAGCTCCAGCGTCCACTTTCCGTCGTAAAAACGCGGCACGGCGTTTTCCGAGAACCAGTCGTCGGCGAAAATCTCGCTGAAATCTTTGGCGCCTGCATTTCTGCGGTCGATAAACACTTCGTTTGCTTCATTGACGCCGAAGACAAAGGTCTGGCCCTTGTCGTTTCCGAGAGTGACGGAGGCTGCGCCGCTGCCGGTGACGGTCAGCTTGAACACTTCGCCCGGCAGTGTGCCGTCAGAGGGCTTTCCTGCATCAAAGAAGCCGTCGGAAACGGGCTTGCTCGCCAGCCGGACACCGCCCAAAGGCGTATCGACCAGGGAGATGACCCGCGGGATCGTCTGGCAGCCGCAGTAATCGTAGGTGGGCGTTTTGGTGGCATAGACCCAGTTGGATGCCCAGCCGACCAGAATCCGCTCATCGGTATTGCTGAAAGTCACGCCTGCGTAGTTGTCAAAGCCGTCGTCGATAAACTCGACCTGGTCAAACCGGCCGTCGCAGGTGAAGGTGTCGCCGTCAAAATCGCCGATAAAGTACTGGGTACGGGAGCCGCGGTTTTCCCGGCTGGGGCCCATGCTGACCAGCAGCACCCATTTGGTCTCGCCGTTTATTTCCAGCGGGAACAGGTCGGGACATTCCCAGACGCCCAGGGAATGGTTCCCTTCCGGGCCGAATTCGCCGGTCTTTTCCCAGTTTTTGAGGTCAGCGGAATGGTAGAATCTTGCGCGGTCACCGGCGACGGTCGCGACGCTCCAGCCGCCCTTTACGGGGTTGGGGAACACCTTCGGGTCGCGGAAATCCCGTTCCCGGCCGGGCAGGACAGGGTTTCCTTCATATTTTGTAAAGTTTACGCCGTCGGTCGAGTAAGCGATCGCCTGCTGCTCATAGTCATGGCTGTGGTCGCCGTCCTCCGAGGAGTGATGGTAGGTGAACATGGCGACAATCGGCGCTTTGCCGTCTTTCCCGAAGCCGGAAGTGTTTTCCTTATCGTATACGGCGCTGCCGGAGAAGATGGAGCCCAGCAGGTCGGGCGTCAGGGCAATCGGCAGGTGCTCCCAGTGGATCAGGTCGCGGCTCACCGCATGGTCCCAGAAAAGAGGGCCGGTGTGGTGGACGTCGGGGTCATACTGGCTGAACAGATGGTAAACCCCGTCGACGCAGACCAGGCCGTTGGGGTCGTTGATCCAGCCCATGATGGGGGTATAGTGCAGCTGCGGGCGGAAATCGCGGATGCCTTTTGTGCTCATATAAATCCTTCTTTCTGATGTACGGTTATTCTATAGTTGAAACAGTCAAAGCTGCGTCTCCCTCTGCCGATACCGCCGTATAAGGGGTATCCGGGTAGACGACCTGGGTGAAGATGCGGGTGCCGTTATCCAGAAACAGCCCGGCGACCGAATGGTCAAAGGTCAGTTCCAGCGTCCACTTTCCGTCATAAAAACGCGGCACGGAGATAACGGCGTACCAGTCGCGGAAATAAACAGCATACCAAAGCGGCTACAGCCTTTTTTTGATGCTCTCGAGGAATTTCTGCGAAGCCCGGGAAAGGGTCTGATGCTTTTTCCAGATGAGCACCATTTTCGCCTGCATCGGCGGATTGAGCGGACGGCAGCAAAGCGCATCGTCATTCAAATGAAAAACCTCAAAGGTGAACATATACCCCATGCCTGCCCGGATCAGCAGCGACGCGTTATGGACCATATCGCAGGTGGCGACGACGTTCAGCTCGCTTAAATCCTTGCCGAGCCAGCCGGAAAGCTCGTTCCGGATCAGCATATGCCAGGAGCAGATGAGCGGAATCTGGCCGATATCCTGCGGCGAAATGGTTTCCAGCCGGGCAAGAGGGCTGTCTTTCCGCATGACCAGAACCCACCGGTCCAGGGCCGGCAGTTCCAGATAATCGTAATCCTGGATATTGGCCGTGGAACTGACGATGCCGAAATCCAACAGCCCGCTGCTGAGCATTTCCATGATCTCGCCTGCCACGCCTGTGGAAAAACGGAACCGGATCTGCGGGAAAGCTTCGTGCAGCTGCTCGGCAGCGTCGGCCGCAATCTGCACCGCCCGCGCTTCGCCTGCGCCGATATGGACCGTGCCGGTGATGCGCTCATTGCTGCCCGTCATCTCCGCTTCGGTTCTGTCCATCAATTCGACAATCTCCTGTGCCCTTCGGCGGAGCAGCAGACCGTCCTCCGTCAGGGCGATCTTCCGCTTGTCCCGGATCAGCAGCTGCTTGCCCAGCTCCTGTTCCAGATCGATCAGCTGCCGGGATAAGGCAGGCTGGGAAATATGCAAAACCTCCGCGGCCCGGGTGATGCTTCCTTCCCGGGCGACGGCCAGAAAATAACGCAGGGTTCTCACGTCCATTTGATCTCCTCCTTCTTCTACTATTATAGCAGATTTTGAATAATCAGCAATTATGATAAGAAAGAAATATGCAGAAAAAATCTGACAATAATTATTATAAGGATTATAATTATTCTTGACGTAAATTTTGCAGCGTGCTATACTGGGCAAAGGGAATTTCCCCTTTGGGAACCTCTGATTGCTGTGTTTTCTCCAAAGCGAAATGCAGAGATTCCCTGAATATATGAAACAAGAGGTCTTTTCAGATGCTGGATTTTTCAACCAAACACAATGACCCTGCAAAAAAACTCGGCTGGACAGAAAGAATCGGGTACAGCTGCGGCGATCTGGCCTGCAATCTGGTCTACGAATCTCTTTCGGTTTACCTGCTGATCTACTACACCAATGTCGTGAAGCTGAGCGCCTCGGTTGTCGCAGCGGTGCTGGCGGTGTCCAAAATCCTGGACGGCATCAGCGATATCGTGATGGGCGGGCTGATCGACCGCACCAAAAGCAAACTCGGCAAGGCGCGGCCGTGGATTCTGCGCTTTTTTGTGCCGCTGATGATCAGCCTGGTGCTGGTGTTTTCCGCACCGGCGTCTCTGCCGGACAAATGGAAGGCGGTCTGGCTGTTTGTCAGCTACAACCTGGTCATGACGGTCTTTTATACGATCGTCAACATCCCCTACGCGTCGATGATCAGCCTGATGACCGCCCATCCGGAGGAAAGAGGCATCCTCAGCACGACCAGAAGCGTGTTCTCCACCCTCGGCAAATTCATCGTCAACGGCAGCGTCCTGTTTCTGGTCCAGAAACTCGGAAACGGGGACAGCTTTGACCAGAAGGGCTGGACATGGGCCTTTGTCATCCTTGGGCTGTTCAGCATCGTGTTTTACTTATTCTGCGTTTATTCCACCAAAGAGCGCAATTCCGGTTCCGCGCAGCAGAGCGCCGCGGCCGAAGAAAACCGTCCCGGCCCGATCGTTTCCTTAAAAGCTTTGTGCAAAAACCCCTACTGGATTCTGATCACCGTCAGCGTATTCATCGCCCATATCGCCAGCGGCCTTTCCCTGGGGTCGACGGCCTATTACGCGGAATATAACCTCGGGAATTTTGGCGCTTACAGCCTGCTGGCAAACTCCATCCAGGTCGCGCAGATCATCTCCCTGTTCGTCCTGATTCCCCTCCTGATCAAAAAGTTCGGAAAGCATATCACCTTTGAGACAGGGGTTTTGTTCAGCCTGTGCGGCTATCTGCTCGCCGGAATCTGTTCGAAATCGATTCCGATGCTGGCGGCAGCCGGCGTTTTGCGGGGCATCGGCAACGCGGCTACGGGGACGATGTTTTATGGGCTGCTGGCAGACTCCATCGACTACGGCAAGCGGAAAACCGGCATCTACTGCGCCGGTATGGGGACCGCGGCCAACAGTTTCGGCATCAAGCTCGGGTCCAGCGTAAGCACCCTGGTCTGGAGCCGGATTCTGACCTGGGGTGGTTTTTCGGCGACTGCAGCCCTGCCCGATTCCGCGTACACCGCCATATCGCTCACCTATATCTGGATTCCGGCAGTTCTGACGGCAGTGCTCTTTGTCCTCATGCTGTTCTATAAACTCGACCGGATCAACAAAGCGGAGGGACTGGCAAAATGATCAGCAATGTCAACGATGTAAAAACGGTCAACACTCTCGCGATTTTGAACGTGCTGCGCAGCGTTTCGCAGGCCACCAAAAATATGGTCAGCCAGATGACCGGGCTCAGCGTCGCCACCTGCAACAACCTGCTAAACGAACTGGAAGCCGAGGGAAAGATCATGGCATGCGGAACCATGACGGCACCCGGCGCCGGACGTCCCGCAAAGGCCTATCGCTTCAATGAACGGTTTGCCTTTATCCTCTGCCTGTATGTTTTTGAGGAGAAGGGCGAAGAAAGTCTCAGCTGGTCTGTCTGCGACCTTCTGGGGCAAAGGATCGCAGGCGGAAGAGAAATCGCGCCGGTGGACGAGACGTATATCCTGCAGACCGTAAAACGGCTTTTGCGGGAAAACGAGCGGATCTGCGGCGTTTCCTTCGGCTTTCCCGGCTATTACTGCGACCAGCAGATCATGACCTGCGGGATTAAAAAGCTCATCGGCTGCGATATCTTAAAGGACCTGGAAGACGTGAGCGGCGTAAGCGTGTATATTGAAAACGACGTAAACGCCATGTGCGCCGGGCTGTGCGAGACATCGCCGGTGTACGAGGACCTTGTGCTGCTGGCATTTTATAAAGGAAGAGGCCCGGGCGCAGGTCTTGTGTCCGGAGGGAAGGTGCTCCACGGCAGCAGCAGCTACGCAGGCGAAATCCAGGACCTTGTCTATCCCGAGCCGCTGGATACCCTGCTCCTGACCCATGACGGAACCATCCGGGCCTGTGCCGCAGCAGCAGTGGCGGCATCCGTTTTTATCAATCCGACCGCCATCTGCATTACCGGCGGCGCCCTCGGCGAAGAGGATATACCGGCTGTCCGGGAACTGCTCGCCGCCAGCATCCCGCAGCGGCATATTCCCGCGCTGCGTTATCTGCAGGATATGGAGGAATACTATTTTAAGGGCCTCTGTGCAAAGCCGCTTTATGATATCAGGACCGGCGGCAATGTCCATGTACAGACAGGGAAGCATACATGATGCCGATATGAAAGGGAGGATACGTCAAATGAACGAATTGGGACGCTGGATTACAGGCGGCACAGCCAAACCGTTTTATGCCCGCAGAGAATTTACGGTGGAGCGCAAGATCAAAAAAGCAGTCGCAAAGGTCTGTGGGCTTGGCCAGTTCCATTTTTACCTCAACGGGAAAAAGGTCGGAGACCATGAGCTGGACCCGGGATGGACAAATTACCATAAACTACTCCAATATGTGACGTTTGATGTGACGGCGTATCTGCATCCCGGCAAAAACGTATGGGGTGCGGAGGTCGGCAACGGCTGGTTTATCAAGGAAGATGAGCATTATACCTTTGCTTTTCCGCCCTTTATGCCGCCGAACCCTAACCCTTACCGGCCGTTCGGCAAGCAGCTCGTGCTGGCCATGGCGCTGGAGATCGTCTATGAGGACGGCGGCAAGCTGCTCCTGACGGCTGACGAGCAGTGCAGGGTAAGTCCCCATCCGGTCACGATGAGCAACGTCTACGGCTCTGAGACGATCGATCATCGTCCTCTGCAGGAAAACTGGGCGTCGCCTACTCTGTCGATGTCAAAAACCTGATAAAAACCGGAAAAGAAGTTACCGTTCAGACTGCGGCCGGGACGGATAAACAAGACTGAAAAGCATAAGACCTCAGAGCCCTGATGGATTTCTGAGGTCTTTGCTATTTTATCAGGGTCGCCCGGGAACTTTTCAGAAGCCCACCACGTTATGCGCGGTATACGGTTCCTCCAGATAACGGATTTCCTCTTCGGTCAGCTTTACATCGTCCAGGCCGACAATGGCTTCCTCAAAATGGTGCAGCTTGGTCGCACCGAGGATCGGCGCCGTAACGACCGGCTTGCTGAGCAGCCATGCCAGGGAAATCTGGATCATCGGCACGCCGCGTTTTTCCGCCAGTTCCTCCACCCGGCGGACAATCTCCAGATCAGACTGGCTCTCCAGCGGGAAAAAGCGCTTGCCGACGGCTTCGTTGTCGTACCGCTGGGTGACGGTGCCGGGCTTTCTCGCCAGACGGCCCTTGGCGTTGGGGCTCCAGGGCGTCAGGCCCACGCCCATATCCTGACACAGCGGAATCATATCCCGCTCCTCCTCGCGGTAGATCAGATTGTACAGGTCCTGCATCACGACGAATTTGGTCCAGCCGTGCTTTTCGGCAATATACTGCGCCTTGGCAAACTGCCACGCGCCCATGCTGGATGCGCCGATATACAGCACCTTGCCCGATTTGACCAGATCATTGAGGGCGTCCATCGTCTCCTCAATGGGCGTATTGGGGTCCCAGCGGTGGATGGTGTACAGGTCGATATAATCCATGCCCAGCCGTTTCAGGCTCTGGTCCACCTCGTACATCAGCTCTTTGCGGGAAAGACCGCGGCAGTTGCGGCCTTCTCCCATCGGGAAATAAGCCTTCGTCGCCACGACGATCTCATTGCGGTGCGCCAGGTCCTTCAGCGCACGTCCGACAAACTCCTCGCTGGTGCCCGCGGAGTAGACATTGGCGGTGTCAAAGTAGTTGATGCCCAGCTCCAGCGCCCGTTTGATGATCTCCCGGCTGCTCCGCTCGTCGATGGCCCAGCCTTTCCCCGTCATGCCGACGCTCGAATCGCCGAAGCCCATGCAGCCAAGGCAGATGCGGGAAACCTCCGCGCCGGAATTGCCCAGTCTTGTGTATTCCATTGTATCTGCTCCTTTCAAAGGTGCTCGTTTTGATCAAGTTTATACCTGGACAGGCTTGCTGATCCGTTTTGCCGCTGCGTCCGCAAGGTGCATTCTGTTTAAAGCTTCATCCAATCCGGCGATATCTTCCGCTGTCAGCGGCACATCTGCCGACGCAAGGTTTTCCTGCATCCGCTCGGTGCTGCGGGTGCCCGGAATCGGCACGATCCACGGCTTTTTGCGGATCATCCAGGCCAGGCAGACCTGCGCCATCGTCGCGCCCTTTTCTTCCGCCACGGTGCGGATGAGGTCCAGCGCCTGCTGATAATACCGGAAGCCTTCCTCGGAGAACTGAAACCGTCCGCTGCGGTTGTCTTCGGGATGGTCGAATACAGGCCGATGCTCATAACGGCCGGAGAGGAACCCTTTTGCCAGAGGCGTAAAGGCCACCAGCGTAATCCCCAGCTCCTCAAAGACCGGGAACAGCTTTTCGGTATCCCGGTCGATCACCGAGTATACATTCTGCACAGCCGATACCGGGCAGACCGCGTGCGTACGGCGAAGATAATCCTCTTCCACGCAGGAGATACCCCAGGCGCGGATTTTCCCTTCTTTGATGAGTCCGGCCATCGTT